>JBIKTI010000354.1:0-3455 GCA_044348205.1 Phycisphaerales bacterium
CGGCGCGGGCGCCGATCGCCTCTTGATGAACAACGGCAACGGCACCTTCACGAACCGTGCGCCCGAGTGGGGCATCTCGCTCGCGCATGCGGGCAACGGCGTCGCGTGCGCCGACTTCGATGGCGACGGCCGCACAGACATCTATGTGACGAGCTACGGCACCGCGCTCGACAATCTTGGGCAGATCGGGAGGCACAGGCTCTATCGCAACACGGGCTCCGCGTTCGTCGATGTGGCGACGGCGGTCGGCGTCCACCGCAGCGCGACGACGGGATCTGTTGCGAATGGCGCTGCGTGGGGCGATCTCGATCTCGACGGCGACCTCGATCTCGCGGTCGCGGGCTGGTCGTCCATCCACTTCGGGAACCGCGTCTTCCGCAACGACGGCGGCGTCTTCACCGAGGTGACGCCGCCCGTGCTGCTCTCAGAGGTCACCTGGGGGTTCCAGCCCGCATTCGTCGATATCAGTGGCGACGGCTTCCCTGAACTCCTCTACGCGGCCGACTTCGAGACGGGCCGTGCGTTCGTCAACCAGCGCGATGGATCGTTTCAGCTCGCCACCGAGGAACTCGGCCTCGGCATCGACGACAACGGCATGGGGCATTGCGTCGCCGACTTCAACCGCGACGGATTGCCCGATTACTTCGTGACCAGCATCCACATGGATGTTCCGAACGCCGGGATGTACAACGGAAACACGCTGTACATGCAGGGGACCGACGCGGCCCCGTTCCACGAGGAGGCGCTCGCGCGCGGCTGCTCCGACGGCGGATGGGGCTGGGGCGTCGTCGCGGTCGACCTCGATCACGACGGCTGGGAGGACATGGTCGAGGCGAACGGGCGCAACGCGGGCCAATGGGCGAACGAGCAGGAATATGTCTATCGAAACACGGGCGGCGGATTTTTCGAGCGGCTCGGCGCCACCACGGGGCTGAACCTCGCGGCGGACTCGCGCGCGGTCGCCCTCATCGACCATGACCGCGACGGCGACATGGATGTGCTGATCCTCGTGAACGCAGGGCCGCTCAAGCTCTATCGCAACGACTCCGTGAAGTCTGGCGGGTGGCTGCAGCTCGACCTCTCCCGAGGAGAGGGGAGCCGCGTGGCTCCGCACGGGATCGGCTCGGTGGTCGAGGTGCGCCAGACACAGGCCGCGAAGGGCGAGAGCGAGATAGCGCTGCGGCGATTCGTCCATTCCGGCTCGAGCTACAACGCGAGCAGCGAGCACCTCGTGCATGTCGGCCTCCCCGACGCCTCGGCGCCCGCCGATGTGCGTGTCGAGTGGCCCAGCGGGCAGACGACCGTGATCGAGGCCGTCGCGCCGAACCAGCGCCTCGCGGTCGCTGCGCCTGCGCGCAGCGATCTCGACGCCGATGGCGCCGTGGGGAAGGGCGACCTCGCCGCACTCATGGGATCGTGGGGCGGCACGGACCTCGCCGACCGCGCAGTGCGCGCCGCAGACCTCGATCGCGATGGGGTCGTCGGCGCGCGGGACCTGGCGATCCTGCTCTCGGAGTGGTCGCGGTAGCGCGAAGGGGTTCGCTGCGCGAGCCGCGCACGATTTCCCGTGCGTCCGTACCATCCATGCGCGCTAGCAGGAGCCCTCCCTTGACCACCGCCATGACCGCGTTTCCCAAGCAGCACGCAGGCACGCCGACCGGCACGCCCGCGATCGACGACCTCGCCATCAACACCATCCGCACGCTGTCGATGGACGCCGTGCAGGCGGCGGACTCGGGGCACCCGGGTGCGCCGATGGGCCTCGCGCCCGTTGCGTATGCCTTGTGGCAAGACGCGCTGCGCTACGACCCCGAGCGGCCCGACTGGGCGAACCGCGACCGCTTCGTTTTGTCGAACGGGCACGCATCGATGCTGCTGTACTCGCTCCTGCATCTCGCGGGCGTGCAGCGGCTCGACCATCACGGCCACGCGACAGGCGAGCTCTCCGTCCCGCTCGACGAGATCAAGCGCTTCCGCCAGCTCGGATCGGTGTGCCCGGGTCACCCCGAGAGCCACCTGACGACGGGCGTCGAGACGACGACCGGCCCGCTTGGCCAAGGGCTCGCGACGAGCGTCGGCATGGCGATCGCGTCGCAGTGGCTGGGTGCCCGCTACAACCGTCCCGGCTACACGCTGTTCGACTACCGCGTGTGGTCGATCTGCGGCGACGGCTGCCTGATGGAGGGGATCTCCGCGGAGGCCGCGTCGCTCGCGGGGCACCTTGGCCTGGCGAACCTCTGCTGGATCTACGACTCGAACCGCATCACGATCGAGGGCAAGACCGATCTCGCCTACTCCGACGATGTCGCGGCGCGCTTCGCAGGCTACGGCTGGAATGTGCTGCGCGTCGGTGACGCGAACGACCTCGCGCAACTTGCGCGCGCCTATGAGTCCGCGCGCCGCAACACAGACCGCCCGACGATGATCATCGTCGACAGCCACATCGGCTACGGCTCGCCCAAGAAGCAGGACACAGCGAGCGCGCACGGCGAGCCGCTCGGCGAAGAGGAGATCAAGGTCACGAAGCGCAACTATGGATGGCCCGAGGATGCGAAGTTCCTCGTGCCCGACGGAGTGCGCGAGCGCTTCGCAGAGAAGCTCGGCCGCCGCGGCGCCGCTGCGAGCGCCGAGTGGAACGAGCGCTTCGACGCGTACGCGAAGGCGTATCCGTGGCTCGCGGAAGAAGTGCGCACGATGCTTGCGCGCGAGCTGCCCGAAGGCTGGGACAAGGACTTGAAGCCTGCGGCCGCCGACGCGAAGGGGAACGCCACCCGCAACACCTCGGGCGCCACGCTCAACGCGATCGCGAAGAGTGTTCCGTGGATGATCGGCGGCTCGGCCGACTTGGCGCCGAGCACGAAGACGCTCCTCACCTTCGAGGGTGCGGGCAGCTTCCAGAAGACGAATCGCCTCGGCCGCAACCTCCACTTCGGCATCCGCGAGCACGCGATGGCCGCGGTGTGCAACGGCCTCGCGCTGTCGGGCCTGCGGCCCTACGGCGCGGGCTTCCTGATCTTCAGCGACTACGCGCGCGGCGCGATCCGCCTGAGCTCGATCATGGAGCTGCCTGTCCTTCACATCTTCACGCACGACTCGATTTATGTCGGCGAGGACGGCCCGACGCACCAGCCGATCGAGCAGCTCGCGGGCCTGCGCGCGATTCCGGGCATGCATGTCTTCCGTCCGTGCGATGCGAACGAGGTGAACGCGTGCTGGCGCGTGGCGATGAAGCTCACGCGGCACCCTGCGGTGCTCGCGCTCACGCGACAGAACCTCCCGACGCTCGACCGCTCGGTGTGCGGGGGCGCCGAAGGCTGCGAGCGCGGCGGATATGTGCTGAGCGACGCCGAGGGCGGGCTGCCCGATGTCATCCTGATCGGCTCGGGCAGCGAGGTCCATCTCTGCCTCGGCGCGCAGGAGATCCTCGCGAAGGAAGGCGTGCGGGCGCGGGTCGT
>JBIKTI010000052.1:0-10322 GCA_044348205.1 Phycisphaerales bacterium
CCCCGACATCGTGTTCGTCGGCGAGATCCGCGACACGGAGACCGCGGACATCGCGATCCGATCCGCGCTCACGGGTCACCTGATCTTCTCGACCCTGCACACGAACGACGCGATCTCGTCGGTCGGCCGCCTCGTCGACATGGGCGCGGAGCCGTATCTCGCTGCAAGCGTGCTCGAAGGCCTGCTTGCGCAGCGCCTCGGACGACGCCTCTGCACGGGATGCAAGGAGTCGCGGCCGATCAGCGAAGAGACCGACCACCGCCTCACCACCGCTGAGCGGCGCAGGTTCAACGGACGCCAGATGGTGGGAACGGGCTGCGAGAAGTGCGGCGGCAGCGGGTTCCGCGGCCGGCTCGGCTTCTACGAGATCGTGCGCGTCAACTCGGCGCTCCGCGCCGCCATCGCGCAGGGCCGCCCCGTGCATGAACTGAAGACGCTGCTCGACCCTGACTTCGTCACCATGCGCGAGGACGGCATGCTGAAGGCTGCGTCGGGCATCACGACGATCGAGGAGGTCCTTCGCGCCACGCAGGATGTCGAGGACTTCGGCGCCGAGATGCGCTCGCAGTCCGAGACGCAGGGCCGCACGAGGGCTGGCTGAGCAGCACCATGCCGAGCTTCCGCTACCAGACCATCGGCCGTGAAGGCGCGCTCCAGGCGGGCTCGATCACGGCCCCCGACCGCGCGTCCGCCATCAAGGCGCTCGCCCTCAAGGGCGAGACTGCGCTCGAGATCGAGATGAGCGCCGTCGACGCGGCGCTCGCGTCGGGGCGTCGCGCCTCGCGGCCGTCGATCCCGCGCGCGGATCTGGCCGACTTCATCCGCGAGCTCGCGACGGCGCTCGAGGCGGGCCTTCCGCTCATGCAGGCGCTGCGCACCGTGCGCAGGCAGGCGTCGAGCCGAAACCTGCAGGCGATCCTCGACCACCTCATCGAGCGCGTCGAGGCGGGCGTGACGCTCTACCAGGCCGCGAAGGAGTACGGCGCGCCGTTCGACGACATGACGACGGGCATGCTGCGCGCGGCGGACGCCTCGGGCCGCAACGCGGAGATCATGCACCAGCTCGCCGACCTCCTCGAGCGCTCGGTGGAGCTGCGGCGCGAGGTGATCGGCGCCGTGATCTACCCGCTCATGATCGCTGGCCTCATCGCGGCGAGCGTGGTCGTGCTCATCGTCTTCGTGCTGCCGCGCGTGATGAAGCCGATCATCGAGACGGGCGGCGCGCTGCCGCTGCCGACGGTGATCCTGATGGGGGTCTCGGACTTCGTCACCGACTGGTGGCTGGTGCTGATCGGCGCGTCCGTGCTCTCGTTCCTCGCCGCGCGCTCGTGGCACGCCGTGCCCGCGAACCGCCTGCTCTTGGACACCTTCCTGCTGAAGATCCCCGTGGCGGGGCGGCTCATCCGCGACATCGCCGTCGCGCGCTTCACGCGCACGCTCGGCACGCTTGTCTCGGCGGGCATTCCCATCCTCAGCGCGCTGCGCATCGTGCGCGACACGCTCGGGAACACGGCGCTCACCGCCGCGATCGACCAGGTCAGCGACAAGGTGACGACGGGCCAGTCGCTCGCAGATCCGCTCGAGCGGAGCGGGCACTTCCCGCCGCTCCTCGTCCAGATCGTCAACATCGGCGAACGCTCGGGGCGCCTCGAGCAGATGCTCATGCACGCGGCGGGCTCGTTCGACCGCCAGGTGAACAACTCGCTCAAGATCTTCACCAGGATCCTCCCCACGATCCTCCTCGTGGTGATGGCGCTCGTGGCGAGCTTCGTGCTCGCGGCGATCCTGCTGCCGATCATCGAACTTCAGGACGCGTTCGGCTGACGGGCTCGTTGCCCGTACGCGGCCGCTGCGTCCATCCACTTGAAGAAAGCCAACGGAGACACACCATGAAGAATCGCATCAACAGCAGCAACCGCGTCAACGCGCGGCGACAGCTCCGCAGGGGCTTCAGCCTCCTCGAGGTCATCGTCGCCGTCACGATCATCGCGCTCTTCGCGGCGCTGATCGCGCCGAACCTCCTGCGGCGCCTCGGCGGCGCGAAGCGCGACCAGGCGCAGATCAAGGCGAGCGCCATCTCCGCGCAGATGAAGACCTACCTCGCGGAGAGCCGCGAGACGAGCCTCGGCGAGGACTTCAACCTCGACGTGCTCGTGACGGCGGGCTACCTCGAGTCGATGGACGACCTCCTCGACCCGTGGAGCAACCGCTACGTCGTGCTGCCCGGCACCGAGGGCCGCGACTTCGACGTGGTGAGCTACGGCTCCGACGGCGAGCCCGGCGGCGAGGAGGGCTCCGAGAGTGCGGACATCATCGGCGGCAAGGACGCCCGCGCCAAGAAGCGCGACAACTGAACAGGACGAGCGCCGACCACGATGCTTCGAACCGCCGCCAGCACCGAACCCCGCACGCGCCGCGCATCCCGCGGGCGGGGCTTCACGCTGTTCGAGGTGATCGTCGTCTCCGCCATGCTCTTGATCCTCGCGGCGACGGTGGTGCCCCGTCTCGTGGTCGTCGAGCGGCAGCGCGAGGAGAAGACGATCCTCGAGGTCGAGGATCTCCTCCGCATGTTCGCGTTCCGCAACACCTCGGGGCTGCAGCAGGTCGGGCTCACCTACGACGGCGCCGCGGGAACGCTCGGTCTCTGGATCATGGACCTCGACCCGCGCAACCCGGACGGCGCGCGCATCTGGCAGCAAGACCGCCTGAGCTCGCTCGTCGAATTTCCCGATGGGATGGGCGTCGAGAGCGTGTCGAGCGACGAGTCGTCGATCGCGCCCGATGCGTGGACCATCACGAGCCACCCCGACGGAAGCCGCCCGCGCATCGATCTCTCGCTGCGCGGCAAGGAGAAGTCGGCGCGGCTCGTGCTGGAGACCTACTCGAACTCGCCGCGGCGGGGCGACGACCCGCGCGCCGAGATCCGCGAGGCGATCGACCTCGACGCGGAAGGAAGCGCGTACGACCCGTGGTGAACGGAGAGGATCAACTCCGGACCATTCGGGCGAGCGGCCGCCCCGTCGTGTGCGTGACCCGCGCACGACGACGACGCAGCGCGGGCTTCGCGCTGATGGACGCCGTGATCGCGGGCGTGCTGCTTGCGATCGGCATGGTCGGCGTCCTCTCCGTCGCCGGGCAGGCGATGAACCTCGCGCGGCGCGGCGAGACCGATGTGCGCGCGGCCGCAGCGATCGACGAACTGCTCTCGATGGTGGTGACGGAAGGGCCCGTCGACTTCGCGGACATCCATCCGACCGAGGGCGAGTTCGGGCCCGACTCGCCGTACGCCGACTTCACCTACGCGATCCGCATCCAGCAGGGTGGCTCGGGAATCCCCGCAGAGGTCGAGGTCACGCTTCTCCACGAGGGTGGACGCAGCTATTCAGTGGCCACGCTCATCGCAGAGCGCCGCGGCGAGGAACCGAACCCGCTCCGTACGCCGACCGAGCCGATCGACCGCGCGGCCCGCATCGAGGAAAGGGAGGCACGCCGTGAAGGCAGACCGATCACGCAGTGAGCGACGCCGTGGATTCACGGTGATCGAGCTCGTCGTCGCAATCGCCGTGAGCGCGATCGTGGTGATCACCGTCACATCGGTGCTCTCGCGCGTCTCGCGCAGCCGCGATGTGGCGCGCCTTCGGCTCGAGGCCGTGAGCCGGGCCAACGCGGCGCTCGACTCCATGCGGCAGGACCTCGCGTCCGTCGTGCGCGACGAGGACCTCTACTACACGCGGCTCCTGCTGCGCGACGGCCTCACGAGCACCGAGTACGGCGCGATGGAGCAGGACGAGGTCCTGATCTACTCGAACCGCCTGCGGCCGATCAAGCGCGACGCCTACCAAGGCGAGGGCGGCGAGTACGAGACGCAGTACCGCATCATGCGCGACGGCGACGGCGATGTGCTCTGGCTGCGCCGCGACCCAGCGCCCGACGACAACGGCGAAGGCGGCGGCATCGCGCTGCCCGTGGTCGAAGGGGTCGTGGGCGTCTCGATCGAGGCCTACGACGGCGAGTCGTGGTACCCCGACTGGGACTCGGACTCGATGGGCCTTCCGTGGGCGCTCCGCATCACGGTGACCGCGACCGGCGACGCGCCCGGCGCAGAGCCTTCGCCTCCGAACAGGGCGCTGGCTGTTCTCCGCACGCAGATTTCGATCGACCGCATCGTTCCCCCGCCCCCGCCCGAGGAGAGCGAGGGCGAGGATGGCCTCGCTGCGCCTGGCGCCGGCGACGGCGCGGCGGGCGCGGACGGCGCGGGCGCGGATGGGGCCGCGGCGGTTGGCGGCGTGGGCGTCGGCGGCGTCGGTGGGATCGGAGTCGGTGGAGTCGGTGGCATCGGCGGAGGCGGCATGGGCGGCGGCGGCGGTGGTCGCGGCGGCTCGGGCGGCGGACGCTTTGGTTCCGGCGACGGGCCCGTGATGGGCGGCGATGGAGGCGGTGGCGGGCGCTTCGACGGTGGCCGCCCGAGCGGCGGCAACATCAACTCGAGCAACCGCCGCGGCGCCTTCAACAGGGCTGCGAACGACACGCGTTCGAACCGGAACCAGTGAGTCACCTCGTCTGTAGGACCCCTTTGATGCACACGGCCTCGATGATCACCTGGCAACGACGACGGACGCGCCCGCGCGGCTCCGTGATCGTGCTTGTGATCTGGGCTGTGGCGATCGCGGCCGTGCTTGTCGCAGCGGCGCAGGTGCTTGCGTTCCGCCAGGCAGCGATGGGACGCGAGGCGATAGCGCGCGTCGAGGCGCGCTGGGCCGCGCGCGCAGGGATCGAGGAGTCGATCGCTGTCCTCGAGTACCACACCGAGCGCCCCGACCCAGACGACGCGCGCCAGCTCTACAAGGATCTCACGGCGTCCGCGCAGGGAGAGCTCGTGAGCGGAACCTGGGACATCAGCCATGTCGAGGACGGCGTGCGCTTTCCCGGTCCGCAGGACGAGCATGCGAAGATCAACCTGAACTGGGCGACGCGCGCCATGCTGCTCGAGCTGTCGGGCATGACCATGGACATCGCCGACGGGATCATCGACTGGCGTGACTCCGACGACAACGCGGGCATGATGGGCGCGGAGTACGACTGGTACACGGCGCGCGGGCTCGGCTACCAGCCGCGCAACGCGTCCTTCCGGTCCACCGCTGAGCTCGAGCTCGTCGCGGGCGCGTTCCCGCGCTGGGTGCGCGGCGAGGACCAGAACCTGAACGGCAAGCTCGACCCGAACGAGAACGACGGCGCGGCGAGCGAGCCGCCCGACAACGCGGACGGGCTCCTGGACGGCGGATGGTCGTCCGCGCTCACGGCCCGGAGCGCGGGGAGCCTTCTCGGCGCAAGCGGTCAGCCGAAGCTCGACCTCGCGAACGCAACCCCTGAGGAGATGGTGGAGCGCTTCGGCGTCACCGAGCAACAGGCGGCAGCGCTCTCTGCCTTCGGCAAGGGACAGAACTCCAGGCTCGAGATGCTGCTCACGCAGGACCTCGCGGCGCTTGCAGCGTCGAACTCCGCGAACAACGCCGCTGGTGGAGCCGGCGGCATGGGCGGCGGCGGACGGCGTGGCCGCGGCGGAGGCGATGGCGACGGCGGTGGCCGTGGTGGCGACGGCGGTGGCCGCGGCGGCGACGGCGGTGGCCTTGGCGGCGACGGCGGTGGGCGTGGCGGCGATGGCGGTGGCCGTGGTGGCGACGGCGGTGGCCGTGGTGGCGACGGCGGTGGCCGTGGTGGCGGGTTCGGACCAAACGGTCCCGTCCGCGGCGGTGCGACGCGGCTGCGCCCCGCGATCTCGAGTTCGCTTGCGGTCGAGGCCCCCGAGTTCCTGCTCGCGGCGATGCCCCAGCAGAGCGGCCGGAGTTCGGCGGGCGCTGGAGGACAGCAAGGCGGCGCTCAGGGCGCCCGCGTGCAGTCGCTCGACAACCAGCAGCTGCGGCGCATCTTCCAGGAAGGCATGATCCGCCGCGGCAACGCCAAGCCGATCGGCCGCATCAACCTGAACACGGTTCCTGCTGCTGTGCTGCGGGCGATGCTTCCCGACGACCCGATCACTGCGGATGCCATCGTGTCCGCGCGCGGCGCCAGCTCGACGGGCCTCCTCGCGATCTCCGACCTCCTCGGTTCAAGTAGGATCGCGTCACAATCTCTCGCAGCGATCGCCCCGTATGCCGATACCCAGAGCCATGTGTTCACGGTGACAAGCACGGGCAGATCCCTGTCGACAGGGCTTGAGGTTGAAATCACGGCCGTGGTGGATCGTTCGAGCCTGCCGGCACGCATCCTGGAGTATCGAGAGCAGTGAAGTCCCAGACTCCCATCGCCTACGACGACGCCCTTCTTGCGGTCGTCGAGCGTTCACCCGACTCGCTGCGTGCCCTCCTTGTGCGCAAGGGGGCGTCGCCGAGCGTCGCGGAGGCGCGCGTCTTCGGCGCGGGCGACTGGTCGGGGCTCCACCAGTGGCTCGACGCGAACCGCTGCAACGACCTGCGGCTTGTCCTGCCGACGGCGGCCGTGCTCGTGCGCACGGTCGTGCTGCCGCAGACGAGCCAGACCCAGATGCTCGCTGCCCTCGCCCTGCAGGCGGAGGGCTTCTTTCTAGGCTCCGTGCCGCAGCACAGGCTGGGGCTTGCAGTCGGCCCGCAGGGAAGCGGTGGCGGCGATGGCGAGCGCCAGGGCTTCATCCTCGCGTGGCCGACCGCTCAGGCCGGAACAGGCGCGCCCGCGACGGCGGGGCCATCTGCCTCCCCCGTTGGCGACCTGCCGGCGCGGCTCGAGGCGATCACGCGCTACATCCCGGAGCCCGCTGCACTCCTACCGCTTGCTTCGGGCGACCTTCCCGTCCTCGTCGCGGATCGCCGCGACGGTTCGATCGCCATCGCGATGCGGAGCGCTGGAAACCCCAACAGGCTGGTCGTGCGCGCCGCGCGCGAGGAGTCGACGGGCGAAAGCTGGAACGACGGACTTCGGCGCGCGATCGCCGAGACCGCGCTGAACGCGGGCGTCCCCACCTCCGAGATCGCTGCGTGCGTGGCGGGTGCGAAGGCCCTCGCGGAGCAGGCGGGCGACCGCGTGATGATCATCGACGCCTCCGTGAGGCAGCGGCTCTCGTCGCGCATCTCCGTGGGGCTGCCAGAGGCGCGCGAGGAGCAGTGGTGGCGGAATTGGGCGATCGCGCTCGGCGCGGCCGTGTCAGCCGTTGGCCCGATGGCTGACCTCTGCCGTCTGAGGCGGCACGAGGCCGGCGCGGAGCCGACGCCCGTCGCACGGCTCATCGAGCGCTACTCGAGCCCGACCCGCGCCGTACGGGTGGTGGTCGTGGCGATGCTCCTCGTGATGCTCTCCCCGATCGCCTTCTCGTGGCTGCGGATGAAGGTCTACGAGTGGAAGATGCCGATGGAGCCCGCGGCGTTCGAGCGCGCGCAGCGGCTGACGGAGCGGCGCGTGGCGCACTACGAGGCGCTCTCCGACCCAGGCCGCGCGCTCCCCGTGACCAAGCTCCTCGGCGACCTCGCCGTCGCGACCCCCGATGGCATCGAGATCGAGTCGATCCAGATCTCGACGAGCGGCGGCGTGACGATCCGCGGCTACGCAAGGCCGCAGGGAGAGGTCCGCGCGCAGGACAGCATCAACACGATGCAGCGCCTCATGGACTCGTCTGGCGTCTTCCGCGGCACGACCTGGAACTATCAGGCACCAGACGCGCGCAACCTGATCCGCTTCAACATGACCTCGCGCATCGACGGCGCCACGCGCGTCGCCAAGTACGAGGAGACGCGCGACTGGAGCATCAAGACGCTCGCGCAGCGGAAGTACCCGAACGACGACGGCGAGACGATGGAATCGACGGGTGGTTCGACCGCTGGCTCGGCCGCAGGTTCAACCACGACCGCGTCAACTTCCGTCCCGTCCGAGGTCACGCCGCCTCCCGCCGCGACGCTTGCCGGAGATTCAGGCGGCGAACCCGTCGCTCCTGCGCGTGAGTCAACGCCCCTCGCCCGCGGCGACGACCAGCCCGCGGATGGCACGGACGCAGGCCCGGTCGACCCGAGCACCCCAATTGGAAGCACCCCCGCTTCAGGCCGTGGCATCGGCCGTCGCGGGCCGGATGGCGCCCCTGCGGGCGGCGAGCGCCCCGTTGCGACGGGCTCCGCGGGCGCTGGTGCGGGCGGAGGCGGGCCGGGAGCGGGGACGCCCGTGGCCCAGGTTCCTCCCGTGATCACGGACGAGGAGATCAAGGCGATGTCGAAGGAGGAGCTCCAGCTTCGCCTCAGCGAGATCGCGAACGCGCGGCGTCGCCAAGACCTCGACGAGGAAACGCGCACGCGCATCGCCAACGACTTCAAGCGGGTGCTCGACGCACTGAGGGCAAAGGGATCATGAGCACCGTGCGCGAACAGACGCAGGCCGCGATGCCTGCAGCGGATCGAACCGCCGGCGGCGGCGCGCCGACCACGAGGCCCGCGCCTTCCGAGCGCCTCCTCGCGCGCTTCGCTGCGCTGTCGCGCGTCGGCAAGTGGCTTGCGCTCGCTGGAGTCGGCGCCGCGGTGTACCTCGCCTTTGAATCGGTGATCTGGCCGACGAGCGAGGCCTTCGACAACCGTGCGGACCGCTATGCGGCTGTGCTCTCGCGCGCGGCGACCCGCGCCGAGGGCCTTCCGAGCACGGTGGTCGCGAGCGCGACGGTCCATGGCCCGAACATGGCGCCAGAGCTCGAGAGCGTCGCCAAGTCGAAGCTTGCAGAGGCGATCACCTCGATCATGAAGACGCACGGCGCCAGCTTCGGGTGGAGCCTGCGCTGGAACCAGCTGAGCGGTGGCGTGATGCCGTCGGTCGCGGCCGACCTCGGCGGCACGATGGCGCGCGCGATCGCGGAGATCGACTTCGAGTCGGCGCCCGAAACGGCGACCCGCATCATCCATGACATCGACCGCGACCCTGCGGTCGACGCTGTCACGGACCTCAAGATCAACTACCTCGACAAGACGCGACGCGTGAAGGTCACGATGACGGTCGAGCGCTGGGGCGTGCAGGTCCGCGGAGGACGCCGATGAAGTCGCCGCTCCAGGGCCTTCCCGTGGGTTTCCGCGTGTCCGTTCCCCTCGTCGCCTCCGCCGCGGCCGTCGCGCTTGCAGCGATGGTCGTGGGCGGCGGGCTCACCCAGACGGTGAAGGCCGTCTTCGCGTCGGGCGTCTCCGAGGACGAGACCGATCCCTTCGCCGACCTCGGTTCGGAGAGCGATGCGCTCTTCGAGACGAGCCGCAAGCGCTACGACGGCCGATCGATGTACGCGCTGCCGACGCCGCCCGTGCGACGCCCGCCGCCACCACCGCCGCGCCCACCCGAACCGCCGAAGCCGCCACCGGGCCCGCCGCCCGCGCCCGCGAGCTACACGGGCCCCGCGCCGACCGCGATCGTGGGCGACTTCGTCTACTTCGGCGCGCTGCGCGTGAAGCTCGGTGAGGAGCGCGACGGCATCAAGGTCGTCTCGATCGACGCCCCGTACTCGATCAAGGTCGAGCACATGCGCGGCAACTACACGGTGCCGTTCTGGTCGCGCATCGATGCGCGGCTCCTGCGTGGCGCGACTGCTATGGGCAGCGTGCCCGGAATCGTCGAAAGCGCAGCTGGAGCGGGCGCTGTCGATCGGCCTCCTGTGGGCGGCGACCCCGAGGACAACGGCGCTGCGGAAGGGCCCGAGGGCTCGCCACTCGGCGAACTCCAGGACATTCGTCGCGGCGGCTCGACGCCACGAGCACCTGGTTCGCCCAGCGGACCAGGCGCAGGGGGCGGTGACGGAAACCCCGTTCCTGCTGGTGGCCAGGGTGGTCAGGGCCAGGGTGGTCAGGGCCAGGGTGGCCAGGGTCAAGGTGGCCAGGGTCAGGGTGGCCAGGGTCAGGGTGGCCAGGGTGGCGGCGGTACTGATCCGAACGGAAACCCCGTCTCAGGTCCTGTGCCAGGTTCAGGCGATCTGCCCTCGCCCGCCATGCAGCCGCAGAGGCTTCCGAGGCCTGGAAGCGCACCCTCGAACGAACCCGCGAGCGAGGGTGCGGGTATCGAATATGTCGACCGCGCGCTGCTTCCTCAGCCCCTCACCGATGCGCAGATCGCCGCGATGACGGAGGAGCAAGCCCGCATGGCGCTCCAGGCGATCGACAACACGAACAGCTGGAATGTCGACGGCCACAGCAGGGCCCGCCTCGACCACGAGCGCGAGCAACTCCTGCTGCGCATCAACGGCAATCCATCCACCTAGCCGATGCTCCAACCGTCGCGCGGGCCGGTGCCCTCGACGCCGGACGAACAAGCATCAGATCAAAGACATCATGGCCCTCGGGCCC
>JBIKTI010000355.1:0-3442 GCA_044348205.1 Phycisphaerales bacterium
AACGTGCGCCCCGCGCGTGCGGCGACGCGCGCAGTGCACGGCCGTATACCCCGCCGCGGGCACGGCGCACCGCTTCTTGCGCCGATCGTGCAGGGCGCCACCTTTGTGCAGGAGGAGCCGGGCGCTGCATGCGCGCACACCTATTCGCGCGCGTCGAACCCGACCGTCGCCGAGCTCGAGGATCGCCTCGGCGCGTTCGAGGACGCCCTGCCGGCGCTCGCGTTTGCGTCAGGGCTCGCGGCGACGCAGGTGCTTGCGCTCGCGTGTCTTTCGGCGGGCGACCACGCGGTCGTCGGTGCAGCGAGCTACGGCGGCACGGTGCGCCTGTTCGGGCAGATCCTCGCACCGCTTGGGATCCGAACGAGTTTCGTCGATGCGTCCGACGCGCGCGCGGTCGCGGCCGCGATCGAGCCGCGCACGCGCCTCGTGCTGATCGAGACGCCCGCGAACCCCGCGCTGTCGCTCGCGGACATCGTTGCGATTTCGGCCGCCACGCGCGGCTCGGGCGCGCTGCTTGCCGTCGACAACACCTTCCTCACCGCAGCGATCCAGCGGCCGCTCGATCTCGGCGCCGATGTAACGCTCTACTCGACCACCAAGTGGATCGAGGGGCATCACGCGACGATCGGCGGCGCGCTCGTGACGCGCGACGAGACGCTGCGCACGCGGCTTGCGTTCCTGCGCAAGAGCCTCGGCTCGATCCAGGCGCCGTTCGACGCGTGGCTGACGCTGCAGGGGCTCAAGACGCTGGCGCTCCGCATGGAGGCGCACAGCGAGGCGGCGCTGCGCGTCGCGCGCGCTGTGGAGGGGCATCCCGCGCTTGTGCGCGTCATCTATCCGGGGCTCGAGCGCTTTCCCCAGCGCGCGCTCGCGCTTCGGCAGCACTGCGGGGGGCATGGTGGAATCGTCACCGTCGATCTCGCGGGCGGACGCGCCGCGGCGACGGCGTTCGTGCGCGCGCTTCGCGTCGCGACCCTCGCCGAAAGCCTCGGCGGCGTCGAGACGCTCGCGACGCACCCCGAGACGATGACGCACGGCGATGTGCCACCCGCGCAGCGCGCTGCGACGGGCATCACGCCGGGGCTCGTGCGGCTTTCGATCGGACTCGAAGACCCGGAGGATCTGGTCGACGACATCGTCGGCGCGCTCGACATCGCGTGCGATGTCGAACATGCGGCCGCGTCGACGGCGGCGGGGGAGGTGGCGAATGTCGGTTGAAGTCTCGACTTTCCCGACCCATTCGCACGAGCGCCGCACCATCGTGCTCAAGTTCGGCGGCTCGGTGCTCGCGCGCGAGGACGACATCGCCTCCGCCGTGCACGAGTGCTACCGCTGGGTGCGCGACGGCTGGTCCGTCGTCGCCGTCGTGAGCGCGATCGGCGACACGACCGATCGCCTCGTCGCCGCTGCGTCGTCGTACGGACACGACCCGTCGTCGCACGCGGCCGCCGCGCTCGTCGCGACGGGCGAGACGGTGAGTGCCGCGCATCTCTGGCTTGGCTGTGACCGTGCGGGAATCGACGCGGTTTCGGCCGATCCGCGCGAGATCGGCCTGCGCGTCGAGGGGCCGGCGACCGACGCGCGCCCCGTGGCGGTCGACGAGGTGGCGCTGCGCGCGCTCCTGCACCGATACGCGGTCGTCGTGGTTCCCGGCTTCTTTGGCGTCGACGGAGGCGGCCGAATCGCGCTCCTCGGCCGCGGTGGAAGCGATCTCACGGCTGTGCTCGTGGCGCACGCGCTCGGCGCGCGCTGCCGCCTGGTGAAGGATGTGCCGGGCCTCTTCGAGCACGACCCCGCGCGCCCCGGCCCGTTCGCGCGCCGCTACGCAACGATCACCTTCGCTGACGCCGAGCGCATCGACGGCGTGATCCTGCAGCGAAAGGCGCTTGCGTTCGCCATGCAGCACGCATTCCCATTCGAGGTCGGCGCCGCCGCGCAGGCGGAGGCGACGCTTGTCGGGGCCGAGGAGACGCGGTTCGCCCGCGAACGCGCGTACGCGCGGCTTCGCGTCGCGCTGCTTGGGTTCGGCGTGGTCGGGCGCGGGGTCTGGCAGCATCTCGCGCGCCAGCGCCATGCGTTTGAAGTCGTCGGCGCTGCGGTCCGCTCGCCCAAGCGGCATTCGGACGCGATCGCGCCGCGCCTGCTCAAGCGCGACGCGGTCCTGCTCGCCGCCGAGGACTTGAGCGATGTGGTCGTCGAGACGATCGGCGGATTGACGGTCGCTCGCGAGGCGGTGGAGGCGGCGCTGCGTCGCGGCGCCGATGTGGTGACCGCGAACAAGACGCTGCTGGCACACCACGGCGCAGAGCTCAGGCAACTCGCGGAAGAGAGCGGCGCGCGCATCTACGCATCGGCTGCGGTCGGCGGGGCGGCGCCGATGCTCGAGACGGCCGCGCGGCTGCGCGAACAGGGCGTCGCGCGCATCGAGGCTGTGCTGAACGGCACCACGAACTTCGTGCTCGGCGCGCAGGCGCGCGGAGTGTCGTTCGACGACGCGGTCGCCGAGGCGCAGGCGCTTGGCTTCGCCGAGAGCGATCCGAGCGCGGATCTCTCGGGCGCCGATGCGGAGGAGAAGCTGCGGATCCTCTGCCGTGCCGCGTTCGGGTGCGATCCGGATCTCTGCACGACGCACGGGCTCGATCCGCACGCCACGGTGCGCGGTTCAGAGCGTCTCGTCGCGCGCGCGACCCTGATCGACGGATCGCTCGTCGCCAGCATCGCGGTCGAGCCGCTGCGGCCGACGCATCCGCTGCTCACGGCGCAGGGCGTCTGGAACCAGGCCGTGTTCACCTTGCACTCTGGAGATTCCGTGCAGGTCGCGGGCAAGGGAGCGGGTCGCTTCCCGACGGCGGAGGCCGTGCTCGCCGATCTCTTCGACGCGCACCGCGCGCGTGCCGAGCGACGGCACGCCGAGCGCCCGCACGCGCAGCTCGCAGGAGGTGTCGCATGAGCGGCCTTGGACGGCACACGGCGCTCGCGCCTGCAAGCGGTTCGCGCGACGATCCCTGGCGCGCGAGTTCTCCGCCCATCTACCAGACGGCGACCTTCGAGCAGGAGAGCGCCGCGGGATTCGGCGAGTTCGACTACGCGCGCAGCGGCAACCCGACGCGCGAGACGCTCGAGAGGCACTGCGCGAGGCTCGAAGGCGCGCACAGCGCGTTCGCGTTCGCGAGCGGCGTGGCCGCGATCACCGCGGTTGCGCGACTCGTGCGCACGGGCGAGCGGATCGTCGCGCACACCGGGCTCTACGGCGGAACGCAGCGACTGCTGTCGCGGCTCGCCGAGGAGCGCGGCGTCGAGGTCGTCTGGACCGATCTCGTCGACGGCGACCCGGCGCGGGCCTTGCGTGGCGCACGGCTCGTGCTCGTCGAGAGCCTGACGAACCCGCTCTGGCGCGCACCCGATCTTTGCGCGCTTGTGGCGGCGTGCGAGATGTCAGGCG
>JBIKTI010000356.1:0-3439 GCA_044348205.1 Phycisphaerales bacterium
TGCCGCCCTTCGCGGACCTCGACCACGCACGGGTTGTTGAGCGAGCGCGCGGGGATGTCGCAGATCGCGCGCACGGGCGACCAGGTCGCGCCGAGGTCGTCGCTCGCGCGCAGCACGATGTCGTTGGCGCCGTTGTCGGCGAGCGTGCCGCGCCCTTCCGCGAAGGCGAGGATGCGCCCCGCATGCGGGCCCTTCGCAAGCCGCGTCGCTGCGGGAATGCGATAGAACGGATATCCACCTTCGCCCGAGACGAACACCGTCTTCCCCAGCACGGCGGCGGCGCGCTGCGGCGCAGCGTCTTCCGTCTGCGGCGAGTCCACGCGAGGCAGAGCGGGGGAGAGCGCGAGCATGGCCGCGGCGGCGAGGGAGACACACGCGGCGTCGAGAGAGACAAGCGGAAGGCGGACACGCATGGCGCGCAGTATGGCGCACAGGGTGCGGGAAGAACGCCGCTCTGATTCTCCGCACGGAGAGTTTCGCGAATGCCCCGATCGCGTCGCGCACCGCTCGGCCGCGATTGCCTTTGAAGCCTCCCGTCCTAGGGTCGATGCGATCCATGCGCGCACGCGGTGCGGAAAGGCCGTGCCGCTGCGCGCATGCACCAGCTCGGGTGCACATTCGGAAGCGAGCGATTGAAAGGGGAGAAGATGAAGTACTTGTCCATGACGGCAGCTGCGCTCGTCGCCGCGACTTCGGCGCATGCATCGACAGTCTCGTTCGCGAGCAATCACGGGATCGAGGGCCTCGGCGCCTTCGCGGGCTCGATGGACTGGAACTACCTCGGCGGAAAGACGGGCTCGCTGACAGTCACGCTGACGAACACCTCGCCCGTCGACAACGGCGGGTTTCTCACGGGCTTCGTCTTCAATGTCGCTCCCGATGTGAGCGTCGAGTACGGCGGCGGGCATGCGGGGTGGTCCGCCGTCTTCAGCGAGGACGCCGCTCCGTGGGGCATGTTCGACTTCGGCGCTGCGCTCGGAGGCGACTGGCTTGGCGGCGGCTCGCCGCTCGGCGGACTCGCAGTTGGGTCGACCTGGAACTTCGACTTCTCCGTCGTCGGCGACGCGGCCGTGCTCGCGGCTCTCGGCGCGCATGACTTCTTCGACGAGTCCAGCGGCGTCGGGTTCGTGGCGCGCTTCCGCGGCTTCGCCGACGACGGCTCCGACAAGGTGACCGGCACGGTGCCAGGCCCCGCCACCCTGGCGGCTCCGATCTTCGCCGCCGTTCTCGGTCGAAGCAGGCGCCGTCGCTGATCCGCCGACGGGCGCTCCCATCGCCGCAGACGGGGCCGATCGCACGATCGGCCCCGTCTGCGCCGCGATTCGCGGGCGATTCCACCGCTTGTCGTGCATCCGCGGGGGACGCGTGCGATACTCGCCGCATGCATCGCGTCCGACTCGACATGGGCTCCGCCGCGCGCCGCGCGCACCTCGCATCTTCGTCCGTCGCCTGCGCGGCGGGTTTGTGCGCGTCGATCGCGCTCGCCGACAACGCGCAGCCAGGGCCGTTCCCCGTCTCGCAGCGCGCCGTCACCGTGTCGCGGCCGAACGGCTCGACCTTCTCCGCGCAGATCCGCTATCCCGCGACCTCGAGCGCAGCGAGCGCGCCGTTCGCGGCGGCGGCGGGCCCAGCGCCAGCCGTCAGCTTCGGCCACGGCTTCCTCAGCGCTGTCGACCTCTACGACTCGACGATGGACCACCTCGCGAGCCACGGATACATCGTGATCGCGACGACGAGCGAGGGCGGGTTCTTTCCGAACCACGCCAACTTCGCGCTCGACATCCGCCAGTGCCTCACCTGGCTCGAGCAGCAGGACGCGCTCAAGTCGAGCTGGCTCTTCGGCGCGGTGAATCAAGACGCGTTCGGCGTGTCGGGTCACTCGATGGGCGGTGGCGCAGCGGCGCTCGCGGCGGCGGCCGACGCACGCATCAAGTGCATGGCCACGCTCGCGGCGGCCGAGACGAATCCATCCGCAGCGGCCGCGGCGGGCAATGTGCAGCGACCCGCGCGCTTCATCGTCGGTTCGCAAGACGCGATCGTCGCGCCCGCGACCACGCAGAACCAGTACACGGCGTGCGACGCGCCGCGGCAGTTCGTCACGATCACGGGCGGCTCGCACTGCGGCTTCATAGACAGCGCGATCATCGCGTGCGACTCGGGCTCGATCTCGCGCGCCGAGCAGCTTGCGAAGACGCGCGCGCTGCTCCTCGAGTTCTTCGACACGCACCTGCGCGGCGACGCGGGCGACTACGCGGTGGTGTGGGGCGCAGCGACACCCGTCGCCGGCACGACCACGACGCGCGACGCGCGAACAAACGCGTCGCTTGCAAGCGCGTCGCTGAAGGGCGCCGCAGGAACCGAACTCACGACCACGCTCACCGTCACGAATGTCGGCCCCGACGCGACGGCGATCCGCCCGCGCGCGAGCGCCGCGGCGTTCGCCGTGTCGTTTGATCCGGCGGAAAGCACCGTGCTTGCGGCGGGCGCGAGCGCGAGCTTCGCCGTGCGCGTCGCATCGCCCGTGGCTGCATCGGGCACCACGACGATCGACGCCGTGCGCATCCGCGACGGCGCGGGCGCAGCGCTCACGCTCAACGCGACCTTCACGCCTGCGGCAAACCCCGCCGACATCGACGGCAACGGCTCGGTCGGCGGCGGCGACCTCGCGATCCTGCTGAACGCATGGGGCGCGTGCGCGGCCTGCGCCGCCGACATCGATGGCGACGGCGAGGTGAACGGAACCGATCTCGCGACACTGCTCTCAAGCTGGAGCTAAGCGCGGGCACATGCGTGCTTGTGCGGTTTTGATTTTTCTCACGGAGGCACAGAGATCAGGGGAACGCGGACATCACTCGCGTGAGAAGCGCTCGAACAGGCAAGGCAGAGAGAAGAGAAGAGAAGAGAAGAGAAGAGAAGAACAGAAGAGCAAACAGCTCCCCTCCCAATTCCTCTCGGTAAACGTATAACGCGCCAGAGTGCAAGAAGAGGCCTCCGTGCCTCCGTGCCTCCGTGAGAGACCTCCTCGGCGTCAGCAGCACAAGCATCCCCGGCCACGGCGCGCGCTAGATCGAGCTGCGTGCTCCCTTGTCTCCGTGAGTAAGCGTCAACCGCTCACTGCAGCCGGTATTCGCCCGGCTTGCGCACGAACGGCGCTGGCGCGTCGCCGGGGATCGCGATGACCTTCGGCATCAGGTCGAGCTTCGACTGCTTCGTCATGAAGTCCCAGGTCGCGGTCTGCCCCGAGTACGCGGCCTCGCGGCCCATCACGGCCATGAGCGAGCTCTCGGCGGTCTGGCGCAACTCGACGATCGGCTTCCCAGCGACGATCGACTCGACGAGCTCCTTGTGCTCCTGGCGATACGCCGCGCCGATCGAGCCCTTCGTCGTCCACAGCTCCTTGCCGTCGCGGTCTGTGATCGTGCTGCCGCCGTCGAAGGCG
>JBIKTI010000357.1:0-3432 GCA_044348205.1 Phycisphaerales bacterium
GAGAAGCCCGTGCGCGAATCCGATCGCGGGTTCGATCGCCTCGACAACCGTCGCTGCGGGGTCGCCGCCATCCGCGCACGGCGTGATCGCGAAGAGCGGCCCGTACTGCGCGCTTGCGATGATGCGCCCGTTCGCCGCGGGCGCGAGCGCGACCACGGAGCCGCGGGCCTTCGGCACCGCGTAGACGAGTTCGCACACGAATCCCGCGGGCACCGCGATGGCGCGCTCGATGTCGCCGACCGTCGTGCCGAAGGACGCGGAGACGCCGTCGCCCCACGGACCCTCGCCGAGACGCGCGACGACTTCGGCGGCACCAGCTGCGCCGTCCGCCGCGCGCGCCGTCCACGACGCGTCCGTCGCCACGCGCTGCCGAGCGCCCGATGCGTCCGTCCACTCGACGATGGCGCAGACGCCCGCTGGCCCGCCTTCGTTGCGCGCCTCGATGACGATCTCGTGCGTGCCCTCGGCGAGTGCGCCGAGCGCGATCTCGCGCGGGATCCACCACTCGCTCTCGTCGTCGCCCGTGCTGACCGCGCGCCCGTCGAGAAGCACCGACGCCTTGTTGTCGGCAGCGACCACGATGCGGGCATCGCGCGCGGGCGACGCGAGCTCGATCGCGCGCGACAGGGTCGTGGTCGATCCGCCGTCGCCCGAAGCCGCCTGCCAGATCCACGACGGCGTCGCGAGCGGCGCGCGCGCGGGCTTCGCAGGGGCCGCCGTCGGAAGCGGCGCGTCGATCGCGGCCTTCGCGGCCGCGCGGACCTCGCCGAGCGCCGACGAAACGCCACCGCCGCCACGCACATTCACAACCACGGGAAGCGCTGCGAGAAGGACGATGCCTGCGAGGAGCGAGCCCGAGGCGACGAGTCCGATTGCGGTCGTGCGCTGCATCTGCGCAGTCTCGCAGCGAACGCCCTCGCATGGAAGCCCTGGCGCGGCGTTCCTCGCAATTCGTGCGGCTCCGCGGCCGTACCATGCGGCGATGGCAGAGGACCTTTGGTCACCGATCCGAAGCGAGCGACGCGCGCAGGCCGCGCCGCTTGCCGTGCGCATGCGCCCGCGCACGCTCGACGAGATCGCGGGCCAGCGCCACTGCCTCGGCCAGGGAACTCTCCTCCGCAGGCTGATCGAGCAGGACGCGCTCTCGTCGATGGTCGTGTCGGGCCCGCCAGGGACGGGCAAGACCACGCTCGCGGAAGTGATCGCGGCGCGCACGGGCGCAGCGGTCGAGCGCGCACACGGCGCGACGACGGGCGTGAAGGAGATCCGCGAGAAGATCGAGTCCGCCGCGCGCAGGCTCGGGGAGTCGGGGCGCCGCACGGTTCTCTTCGTCGACGAGATCCATCGGCTCGCGCGCAACCAGCAGGACGCGCTCCTCGAGGGAGTCGAGGCGGGCAGCGTGGTGCTCTTCGGCGCGACGACGGAGAACCCGACCTGGGCGGTCGCGCCCGCGCTTCTCTCGCGCTCGACGGTCTTCCGCTTGCAGCCGCTCTCAGAGGAGGATGTGGCCACGGTGCTGCGGCGCGCGCTGGTGCACGAGCATGGGCTCGGGATCGCGGGCCTCGTGCTCGACGACGACGCCTGCACGCACCTCGCGCGCGCCTCCGACGGCGATGTGCGCCGCGCGCTTGGCGCGCTCGAGATCGCGGCAAGCGCCGTGCGCGGCGAACGCGCGCCGCGCATCGACCTCGAGCTTGCGCGCGCGGCGCTCGACGGAAAGATCCCCGTCTTCGACAAGGACGGCGACGAGCACTACGACCTCGCGAGCGCGCTCATCAAGTCGATGCGCGGCAGCGACCCCGACGCCGCGGTCTACTGGCTCGCGCGCATGCTCGTCGGCGGCGAGGACCCCCGCTTCATCTGCAGGCGACTTGCGATCTTCGCAAGCGAGGACATCGGCAACGCAGACCCGCGCGCGCTGCAGACGGCGGTCGCGTGCTGGAGCGCGGTCGAGCGCGTGGGCATGCCCGAGGCGCAGCTGATCCTGTCGCAGTGCGTGACATTCCTTGCGGTCGCGCCGAAGTCGAACGCCGCAGCGTGCGCGATCTGGGAGGCGATGGACGATGCGCGCGAGGCGCGCACGGTGCCCGTTCCGTTCACCATCCTCGACCAGACCAAGCGGCGCCTCACGCGCACCGCAGACGACGGCACGCCGCTCGCGGCGGGCGACGGGAAGTACGAGTATCCGCACGACCGCGCCGACGGAATCGGCGTGCAGGACTATCTCGGCGTCACGCGCAACTACTACCGCCCCACGGATCGCGGGCTCGAGCAGGCGATCCGCGAGCACCTCGAGCGGATCCGCGCCACGCGGCGCGCGGTCGAGGAAACAAGCCGCACGCGGGGAGACAAGGGATGAAGAAGGTCAGCGGAGAAGCGGACGAGACGAGCGTGCCAACCGCACTCGACGCGGAGAAGCGCGCGCTCCGTGGCGCGATGCGCGCTGCGACGCGCGCGATCAAGCCCCAGGCGCGGCTCTTCCGCTCTGCGCGCATCTCCGCACGGCTGCTGCGTTCGCCGCCACTTTCGCCGTGCGGGCTTGTCCTCGCCTACCGCGCGCTTGCCGACGAGGTGAGCGTGGACAGGCTCGTGGAAGCGCTGCTCGCACGCGGCTGGCGCGTGGCGTTTCCGCGCATCGAGCAGGGCGGCGCGATGGCGCTCGTCGAGCTTCGCGGCGTGACAGGCGGCGGCGCAGTCGACGGCCTTCTGCGCGACGCATCGCTCTGGGATGTCGACCACCACGACATCGCCTCGCCCCGACCCGATGCGCGCGGCGCGCGGCGCGTCCAACCTCGCGAACTCGACGCGGTGCTCGTTCCAGGCCGCGCCTTCGATGGCGCGGGACACCGGCTCGGCCGCGGCGGTGGCCACTACGACCGCCTTCTCGCGCGGCTGCGGGCCGACGCCCGGGCCCGCACGGTGGGAGTCGCCTTCTCGGAGCAGGTCGTTCCGCGGGTTCCAGCGGAGGCGCACGATCGAGTCGTCGCGTGGCTCGCCACCGACGCACGGACGGCCCGCGTGGCTCGTTTCCCTGCGAAAAATGCGGCAACCGACGCACCGCCGAAGTGATTCGGCGGGCTGCGGCGGGTACCCTCGACGAACCCGAGCCGAACCCACGCTCGGTCTTCGACACCCGAACTCGCCGCACACCATGACCCTCGCAAGCCAGAACTCCCGTTCCGACCGCCCGCACGCGATGCGCCGCGCAAGCCGCCTCCCCTTCGGCACGCGAGGCGCGGTCGCGCTCACTGCCACGCT
Organism: Phycisphaerales bacterium; assembly: GCA_044348205.1. Classification (GTDB taxonomy): domain Bacteria; phylum Planctomycetota; class Phycisphaerae; order Phycisphaerales; family SM1A02; genus QWPT01. The sequence continues at coordinate 3,259 of JBIKTI010000357.1, forward strand.
CGTGGCGTTCGCGGGCGCGTATGCGCTGCTTCGACCTGAGAGCGACCCTGCTGCGGATCCGCTTCTTCCGAAGTCGCTCGATGCAGCGCGCACATCGCTGAGCGATGCCGGCCTTCGCGAGATTCCGTCTGCGCTCGTGGCAGTGCCGATCGCGCCGGCACCCGTGGCGGCGAC
>JBIKTI010000359.1:0-3425 GCA_044348205.1 Phycisphaerales bacterium
CTTCGCGGCGCGCTGTCTACGGTCGAAAGATCCAGCGAGCACCGCTTGCTTCGCAAGACATGTGGCACCCGCCGGCCCTTGGCCGGCGGCGTCTTGTGACATCCCGGCGCGGGTCGCCGCCGAGGAGCAGCGGGTGCCGCGTGTCTTCCTCGCGAAGCGAGGAAGCGGTGCGAGCAGAACCCCTCGAAGCGTCGACAGCGCGGCCCGCAGGGCCGGTCAGCACATTAAACCGCGTCGCGCCATATCCCTCGCCATGTCACGCACCAGCTGCACCGCCTGCATGCCGCGCGACTCGTCGGCGGCGTACACGCCGCGACGCGCGAAGGTCGTCATGCGCGCGTCGTGCGAGCGGACGCCGCGGCTCTTCATGCACATGTGTTCGCCCTCGACCATCACCACGACGCCGGTCGCGTCGAGATGCTCGACGAGCGCGTCTGCGATCTGGTCTGTGAACCGCTCCTGGAGCTGCGGCCTTCGCGCGAACACCTCGACGGTGCGCGCGAGCTTCGACAGACCCACCACGCGGCCGTGGTTCGGGATGTACGCGACATGCGCCTGGCCGTGGAACGGCAGCAGGTGATGCTCGCACACCGAGAAGAAGTTGATGTTCGTGACGGTGATGAGCTCGTCCGAGCGCTGCTCGAACACGCGCGAGAGATGCGTCGACGCGTTCTCCGACAGCCCGCGGAACATCTCGGCGTACGCCTTCGCCACGCGCTTCGGCGTGTCGAGCAGGCCGTCGCGGTCGGGGTCCTCGCCGATCGCGAAGAGGATCTCGCGCACGGCGCGCGCGATGCGGGGCTGGTCGACGGCGCCAGCCGCGGAGTGGCCCGGCTCGCGCAGTTCAGGAGTGCACGCACAGCCCGTCTCGCACTCGTCGAACCCCCCGAAGTGGTCGTTGTCGGCGCGGTCGTTCTCGAGTTCGGCTGCGTTCGACAGCCCGTTCTGCGGTGCGATCATTGTGGCTCTCCTTGCGCGACGGCGGTTCGCGCGGCGCAGGAAGTTCAATCGCTTCCACTTCGGAGGCGGATTCACCGCATGCGCAGGAAACGGGGGAACAGCCACTCACTCGAGCGCCGCAGACCGCGGGAAGGGCCACGCAACACCATGCTCAGGAAAGAGTTACGGGTACTTGCCCTCGGCCGCCTCCTCGAGCTTTCGGTTGTACTCGGCGACCTCCTCGTTCACGAGCCGCTCCGCGCGCTCCTTCGCCTTGCCGAGCGCGCTGCGGGCCCCGGGCTCTGTCTCGAGTCCCTCGGACTCGCCGCCAGAGCCCACGCCCACGGCGTTCGTCGCAGCGGGCTGCTGCTGTGCGGTGCCCGGCTGCCCCGAGAGATCCTCGCAGCCGAGGATGCAGAGCGATGCGAGAGCGAGAGAGGTGCACGCTGCCTTCACGAACCCCCCGCCGTTCGAACAAGACACGCGAGACGCTTGAGACAAGTCGAGATCCGACATGACACGCTCCTTCTGCCGCGCACCGCGCGGTTGCTGCGAATGCTAGCATTGCGCCCCGCGTATCGAACCAAACCCAGACAAGGAGTCCAGCATGAACCGCCTCGCGTTCCTCTCGACCACCCTCGCAGCCGCGATCGCTGCGCCCCTCGCCCTTGGACTCTCGCCCATGCAGCAGACCGACTACACCTCCGTGCCGCCCGATCCCGCTGAGGTCGAGCAGACCCTCGCGGCCGCGACCGTCTCCCTCGCGCAAGCTGTCGAACTGGCCGAGAAGGCGGCGGGCGGAACCTGCGTGGACGCGCGGGCCGTTCTCGCGGGTTCCCTTCGCTATGAAATCACGGTCGGTGCAGGCGGCGTCGCGCGCAAGGTCATGGTCGACGCGATGAGCGGCGCTGTCAGCGCCCCCACGATCACCATCGGCTCCGCGATCAAGGCAGCGCTCGAGCGGCACAACGGCTCGGTGCGCTCGGCGCGCCTCGACTTCGAGGCCGAGCCCGCGACCGCGACGATCGAGATCTTCAACGGCGGCAAGGCCTATTCGGTCGTGCTGAACGCGATGGACGGGAGCGTCATCTCCGACACGACGCGTTCGCGCTTCCCTGGTTCCCCGTTCGAGGGCGAACTCCTCACCACCCCGACGGGCCTGCAGTTCGTGGACCTCGTCGAGGGAACCGGCGCGATGCCCGCTGGCCGCAATTCGACGGTCACCGTGCACTACACGGGCTGGCTCACCGACGGCACCAAGTTCGACTCGAGCGTCGACCGCGGGCAGCCCGCGCAGTTCATGCTCGGCGGCGTGATCGCAGGCTGGACCGAGGGCGTCGGCGACATGAAGGTCGGCGGCAAGCGCAAGCTCGTCATCCCCTACGAACTCGCCTACGGCGAGCGCGGACGCGGACCGATTCCGCCGAAGGCCACGCTGATCTTCGATGTCGAGCTCGTGGCGGTCTCCGAGCAAGGCGAACAGCGCTGAGACGATGCGTGGTTTGAGCGCTCGCGGCTGCGGCCGCTCGCTTTGGCGCGGATGCGTGGTTGGAGCGCTCGCGGCTGCGGCCGCTCGCTTTGGCGCGGATACGTGGTTGGAGCGCTCGCGGCTGCGGCCGCTCGCTTTGGCGCGGATACAACGGACGCGCGCGCGCGCTCAGGCGCCGTACCGCTCCTCAATTGCCATGACCTTCGCGAGGCGCTTCTCGTGGCGCGGCTCGCGCGTGTATTCCGCGGCAAGGAACGCCCGCACCATCTCCGACGCGACCGCTGGGCCGACCGTGCGGCCGCCAAGCACGAGCACATTCATCGCATCGTGCTCGACGCCCTGGTGCGCGGAGTAGGTGTCGCTGCAGTTGCCCGCGCGAACGCCTGGAATCTTGTTCGCGGCGACGCTCGCGCCGATTCCAGAGCCGCAGAAGAGGATGCCGCGCTCAATCTCGCCGCTCACGACCGCGAGGCCGAGCTTCTCGGCGTAGTCGGGGTAGTCGACCGAATCGGTCGAGTGTGTGCCGAGGTCGAGCACCGTGTGCCCGAGCGCCTCGACCTCCTTCTTCATCGCTTCCTTGAGCGGGAAGCCCGCGTGGTCGCTCGCGACCGCGATCTTCACCGCGCACCTCCGGCAAGCCCGCCGCGCACACGGGCAAGCGACGCGCGCGCAGCGTCGGCGACGCGCTCGGGCGTGAAGCCGAAGTGCTTCGCGACATCCTTCGCAGGCGCGCTCGCGCCGAAGGTCGTCATGCCGACGCACTCGCCGTCGAGGCCTGCGTAGCGGTCCCAGCCCATCGTGCTCGCCGCCTCGCAGGTCACGCGCGCGCGCACCGCGCTCGGCAGCACGCTCGCGCGGTACGCATCGTCCTGCGCGTCGAAGAGCGCCGTGCACGGCATCGACACGACCCGCGCCCGCACGCCTTCCTTCGCGAGAATCTCCCGCGCGCCGAGGCAGAGATGGACCTCGCTGCCCGAGCCGATCAGGATGACATCGG
>JBIKTI010000358.1:0-3425 GCA_044348205.1 Phycisphaerales bacterium
CGGCCGCTGCGATCGCGATTGGTGCGATCGAGGCCTTCCATGGCGTTGAGGGCGCCGTCGTCGTCGCGGCAAGCGGCTCCATCGCGCTTGCGTCTGGGTTCGCGCTCGTGGCGCTCCTGCACCAGCGCCAACGCGCGCCGCTCGCGGGCGCCGTGCTCCATCCGATCGCTGCCGCTGTGGTGGCGGCGTGGCTCTTCGACGGCGCGCGCATGCTCCTCTGCCGCGTCCCCGTCCGATGGGGCGGCCGCGAGTACATCCTCACCCCGCGCTGAGCGATCGGCCGACCGCTACACTCCGCCTCCCCCGTCGGGACACCGATGTACGCGCCGCTTCTCGCCAACCGCTACCTCACCTCGCGCATCATCCCGTTCATCGCGGTGGCGGCGGTGGCGCTGTGCGTCGCGCTCGTGATCATCGTCGTCAGTGTGATGACTGGGTTCCTCGACATGGTGCGGAACTCGGGCCGGACGCTCATCGGCGATGTGGTCGTGAACTACCCGATCTCGGGAATCCCCTACTACGAGGAGCTCATCGCAGACATCGAGGCGCTGCCAGAGGCGGCCGCCGCGAGTCCGATCGTGGAGACGCTCGGCCTCCTCCGCATGCCCTACGGCACCATCGAGCGCACGGGCGCGGGCGCAGCGCAGGCGGGCGGCCAGGAGGTCGTGCGCGGACGCATCGAGTTCGTCGAGGTCTGGGGCATCGACCCTGCGTCTCTTGATCGCGTGGCGGGCTACTACGAGCGCCTCTACTGGACGAAGCCCTCGCCCGGCGCGGCCGCCAAGATGGCGGAGGACGACCCGAGGCGCGACCCGTTCTACCACCGCGACGAGGAGGGCAGAACGCTCCGCTCGCGCCGCGGCGCCGACGGCATCGTGCTCGGAATCGAGGTCTCCGAGTTCAACCACCGCACCAAGGACGGCAGCTATCGAACGACCGGCCGCAGGCTCGATCCGCAGGACCGCGAGTACTTCATGGGCGGCCGCAGCCTGACGCTGACGCTCCTGCCGATCTCGTCGTCGGCGAAGCTCGGCGAGGAGCAGGCCCGAGAGTTCGATGTCGTGAACGAGTTTCAGAGCGGCGTCTACCAGATCGACTCGCAGCGCATCCTCGCGCCGATCGCGGCCGTGCAGGACATGCTGCAGCTCGGCGAGGCCGAGCTCTCCGACCCGCGACAGCGCGACGAGCTCGGCCGCCCGAAAGTGATCGGCACCTACCCCGCCCGCGCGACGACCATCGTGGTGCGCGCTGCCGACGGCGTCTCTGCAGACCGCCTGCGCGACGCGGTCGAGCTCGCCTACCAGCGATTCGCTGCGCGCGTCGCTGCGGACCCGACGCGCACGCTGATCCCCCCAGACACCGCGTCGGTCGAGACCTGGGAGGGGCGCCTGAGCAACCTCATCGGCCCCGTCGAGAAGGAGCGCGAGCTCATGCGCACGCTCTTCTCGATCGTCTACCTCGTGTGCGCGGCGCTCGTCCTCGCGATCTTCTGGGCGATCGTCCAGGAGAAGACCCGCGACATCGGCATCCTCCGCGCGGTGGGCGCCTCGCGCACGGGCGTCCTGTGGATCTTCCTCCGATACGGCGTCCTCATCGGCGTGGTCGGCTCCGCCCTCGGCGTGCTCCTCGCATGGGGCGTGGTCGCGCGCATCAACGACATCCACGACTTCCTCGGCACGCCCGCGACGCCCGCGGTGCAGGCGATCGCGTGGGTCGCGACGGCCGCGGCCGCTGCGCTCTCGATCCGCGGCATGCTGCGCAACTCCGCGCTCCACACCGTGTTCTGGCTCTTCGCGGCCATCGGGCTCGGCATCCTCGCCACGCTTCTTCTCCTCCACAAGGGCATCGTGGTGTGGGATCCGAGCATCTACTACTTCACTCGCATCCCGAGCGAGGTCGACCGCTTCACGGCGCTGACGACCGCGCTCGGTGGCGTGGTCTTCAGCGTGGTCGGCTCGGCGATCCCCGCTGCGCGCGCTGCCGACACCGACCCCGTGCAGAGCCTGCGGTATGAGTGACGCGGGAACACAGATGACGAGCGAAGCACTCCAGCATCCACCGACGCACGCGGAGATCCTCCGAGCGGAGGGCGTTCGCAAGACCTACCGCCTCGGGCGCGTCGAGGTGCCCGTGCTGCGGGGCGCCACCGTCTCCGTGCGCGAGGGCGAGTGGCTCGCCATCGTGGGCAGTTCGGGCAGCGGAAAGAGCACTCTGCTCCACCTCCTCGGCGGACTCGACCGGGCGGACAAGGACTCTGGCCCGATCCTCTTCGCAGGCGAGGATCTCCGCCGCTTCGGCGCGGCGCGGGAGAACCGCTATCGAAACCGCGATGTCGGCTTCGTCTTCCAGTTCTACCACCTGCTCCCCGAGCTCACGGTTCTCGAGAACGCGATGCTGCCGTCGCTCGTCGGGCTCTCGCGCCTCGCATGGCTGACGGGCCGTCGCGCCGAGCTGCGCGACCGCGCCGCCGAACTCCTCGCGACCTGCGGCCTCGGGCATCGCCTCAAGCACCGCCCCGCCGAGCTCTCGGGCGGCGAACGCCAGCGCGTGGCCATCGCGCGGGCGCTGATCAATCGACCGCGCGTTCTGCTTGCCGACGAACCCACGGGCAACCTTGACGCACGCACGGGCCACGGCATCCTCGACCTTCTCGCGGAACGCCACGCAGCGGGCCTGACGCTTGTGATGGTCACGCACGACGCGAGCGTCGCCGCGCGCGCCCAGCGCGAGGTCCGCATCACAGACGGCCAGGTCGAGGCTTGAGCGGTCGAGGCTTGAGCGGTCGAGGCTTGAGCGGTCGAGGCTTGAGCGATCGAGGCTTGAGCGATCGAGGCTTGAGCGATCGAGGCTGCGGCCGCTCCCTTTGGTGCTACGAGAACGCACGGGTGCCCTTGGACGAAGTCCAAGGAGCAGATGATGTCAGCCGTCGACTGCTACGCGCGCACCCCGCGCAGGCTCTCGCGCGCCGTCAGGATCGCCTCCGCCTTCGTGCGACGAGCGGCGCGAGCGCGAACAACGCCACGGCGCCAGGCGCGGGGATCTGCGTGAACATCACCGCGCGTCCGAACGAGATATGGGTGCCGACGAGGATGACCTGATTAAACGGCAGCGTGCTCGTGAAGCCGTAGAAACGCGTCGGGCCTGGGAAGTCGCTGGCGGGTTCCCAGAACACAGAGCCCACATGAGTCGAGCCGAAGTAAGCAGAGGCGCCGAGGATGTCCGCCTCAGGCCGGAACAGCCAGTCGATCGCGAACGCAGTGGCGATGGGCTGGGTAAAGTTGAAGCTTCTAGACCATGGCTGCCCATCGACTCCCGTCCCGATCACGTTCGTCCCCGCGGGAAGGCCCCAGGGGTCAATCAGATAGGAAGGGATCGGTCCCGCGCCGACGTCGGATGAGGCGAGACCAAGTTGCGGGAGATAGAGC
>JBIKTI010000360.1:0-3407 GCA_044348205.1 Phycisphaerales bacterium
ACCACGGTGGTTCCCGTCGCGACGGCGGAGATCGCGGAGAGCGCGAAGCTGCTCGAGAACATCTTCCGCGCGGTGAACATCGCGCTCGTCAACGAGATGAAGGTCGTCCTCGACGCGATGGACATCGATGTGTGGGAGGTCGTGCGCGCGGCCGCGACGAAGCCGTTTGGCTACATGCCGTTCTATCCGGGGCCGGGCCTCGGCGGACACTGCATCCCGATCGATCCGTTCTACCTGACCTGGAAGGCGCGCGAGTACGGCCATTCCACCCGCTTCATCGAGCTCGCGGGCGAGATCAACACCTCGATGCCGCACTATGTCGTCGACCGCACCGCGGAGGCGCTGAACGGTCAAGGCAAGCCCATGAAGGGCTCGCGCATCCTCGTGGTCGGCCTTGCCTACAAGGCCGACATCGACGATGTGCGCGAAAGCCCGTCGTTCGAGCTCATCGAGCTCTGCAAGCATCGCGGCGCGGTCGTCGACTACTACGACCCGCTCGTTCCCGCGACCTGGGCGGGGCGCAAGCACGACCTCAAGATGAGCTCTGTCGCGTACGACGCGAAGACGATCGCGTCATACGACTGCGTGCTGATCTCGACCGCGCACTCCAAGGTCGACTACGCCGTGATCGCGAAAAACGCGAAGCTCTGCGTCGACACGCGCGACGCGCTGCGGGCGTTCGAAGGCGAAATGGGAGCGCGGCTCGTCCGCGCGTGAGCAACAGGAGCGACAGCCGATGGACCAGCGTTCCTCGGAGGCGTCGAAAGACGCACATCTCGGGGGATACGCGGGTGCGGCGGTCTCGGGATCCGCGTGGCTGACGGCGCAGACGGTCCTCAACAAGGTCGTCACGGTCTTCGCGACCCTCGTGCTTTCCCGGCTCCTCACCGAAGAGGAGTATGGAAGCGCGTTCTCAGCGATCCATGTCGCGGTCCTTGGAATCGTGCTGCCTGTCTTCGTGATGGGCGATGTGCTCCAGGCGCAGGCAACGAGATTCAACCGCGTCGCTGGAGCGGCCAACTGGCTCGCGTGGGTCTCGGCGGCCGCGATGTTCCTGCTGATCGCGGCGAGCGCGCCCTTCATCGCGGGCTACATGGAGAACCCAGCGCTGACGGCGCTCGTGATGGTCGCTGCGACGAGGCCGCTCGCGGATGCGGTGCTCGCCGTCCCGCATGCACGCATGCGCATCGACCTCGAGTACAGGCGCATCGCGCTGATCGATGGGTCGGTGTTCCTCGCGATGACCGCGCTCGGCGTGATGCTGGCCGCGTCGGGGATCGGCGCGGTCTCCTATGTCGCGCCGCCGATTCTGGCCCTCGCGCTGCGCGGGGTCCTGTACTGGCGGGTCGTCCGCGGCCGGATCGAGCTCACGCTCGATCGGGCTGAAGTCCGTCCGTTTGTGAGGCAGTACGGCGAGGCGGGGGCTGGTCAGTATCTGAACAACATCATGCTCAGCCTCGAGGTGGTTGCGCTTGGATTCCTCGCGCGCGGCAATGCGGCCGCGGTGGGCGCATTCGGACTGGCTGCGTTGCTGGCCTCGCAGGCGAACGCCGTGGTCGCATCGCAGCTTGGGGCTGTGCTTCAGCCGATCTTCGTCCACATCCATCACGATCCGCAGCGGCAGGTCTCTGCGTTCCTCCGTGCGACACGCCTTCTCTCCGCCCTCGCGGTGCCGTTCTCGCTGATGCAGGCCGCGCTCGCCATTCCTGCTTTCTCGATCTTCCTCGAGCTGCCGAAGTGGGAGGGTGCGATCGGGATCTTCGCCGTGCTGAGCATCGGGCAGGCCTTCGTGTTCGTCGCAGCGCCCGCGATCGCGATGCTGAAGGCCCAGGGGAGGTTTCGAGCGTATCTGGCCTGGCAGGGATGTCAGGTCGCCGTGGCCGCAGCGCTCTTTGCAGCGTGCATCCTTCACGGCGGGCCGTCGGCCTTGGCGATCGCCGGCGTCGTCGGTCTTCCGACATCCGAGGGCATCGCCCCCGCGCTCGCACTCGCCTTCGCAAGCGCCCTCGTGTGGGCGCTCTTCTGCCCGATCGTCGTGTGGCTTGCGGGCAGGCCGGCGCTGCTCGGCGTCGGCACCACGCTCTCCGTGTTCTTCACACCCTGGCTCGTCGCTGTTCCCGCAACTGCGCTTGTGATCGCGGCCTGGCTCGGTCTGCGCGCGGCGATGGCCACGCTCGCGGCCGATGCACTTGCCGTGTTGGTGGTGGGGCCGACCATCGGCCTTGCAAGCGTGGTGCTGGCCGCGAGGCTGCGTGCGGACACCTGGGCCGACTTCAGGAGTCTCGCCGCACGCATTCCCGTGCGCGCAGTGAGGCGCTGGGCGACCCGCGGGAGTGCGCCATGATCGTTCACGCCATCGAGGAACTGCTTCCCGAGAGCGGTGGTCCGACCACTGTCGTCGTCGAGCTTGCCTTGCGTCAGGTGGCGTCCGGAGAGAGGGTTGCGGTTCTCTGCGCACGAGGGGCTGATGACGCGGCGGGGCGGAATGCGACGGAGGCGAGACTGCGATCGGCTGGCGTCGAGTTCATCGAGTTGCGGCATGGCTCGACCGGGTCTCGGCAGGCGCAGTTGGACGCGGTTCTCTCGCGGCTCGCTCCGACGATCGTCCATGTCCATTGCATCTGGGAACGGATGCTTCGCGAGATAGCCCGATTCGGTGCGCGTCATCGGGTTCCGTATGTGGTCTCGACGCACGGCATGCTCCATCCGTACAGCCTTGGCCAGAAGTGGCTCAAGAAGTCGGTGTATCTGCTGCTTTTCCCTCACCTGCTTCGCGGTGCGGCGCATGTCTTCACTCTGAACGCAGAGGAGTCGCGGGCGGTCGGTGCGCGATTTCGTCGTCCCACGAGCGTTCTTCCGAATGGAATCGACTTCGATCGCTACCAGCGAACTGAGTCGGGGCAGTTCAGACGCCTTGTTCCAGCGCTGGGCTCGCGGCCATTCATCCTCTTCGTGGGAAGACTCCATCCGATCAAGGGGATTGACCGACTGATCGCGGCATACTCAAACGCGCGTCGACGCGGTCTCGATCTCGACCTCGTCATCGTTGGCCCGGACGGCGGGGCTCGCGACGCGCTGCTGGCCCAAGCGCGCGCCCTTCGGCTCGAGGGAAACATCCACTTCCCCGGAGCGATGTTTGGAGAGGACAAGCTTGACGCATTCGTCGCCTGCTCCATCTTCGCGCATCGGCCCCGCTTCGAGGGCTTTGGACTCACGGTCGTCGAAGCGCTTGCGTCGGCGCGCCCGGTCGTCACGACTCGGGAGTGCAGGCTCGATGGCGGCGCCGAGGCAGGCGCGCTTCTTCAGGTGGACGACGAGGACCAAGCGTTCGCATCGGGCTTGCTCTCGATCGCGAACTCTCACGATCGGGGAACCGCCCTCGGTGCTGCGGGAAGGCGATGGGTCGG
>JBIKTI010000053.1:0-10228 GCA_044348205.1 Phycisphaerales bacterium
CGGGCTCTTCGGCTGCGTTGTGATGGCATTTCTGTTTCCGTCCTTGGGACGCACGGCGCGCGGCGGAGACGGAGTCGATGTGATCTCAGAGCAGCAAGTCGGCATCTACGATGTCCGCGTCGTCCGTTCGGCCGAGAGCGGGCCGCTGATCGCGTGGCTCAACGAGAACGACTTCAAGTTCGGCGAGGCCGACACCGCGGCGTTCGACTCCTATGTCTCGAAGGGCTGGTGCTTCGTCGTGGCGGTCATCAATCCAGGCGCTGAGGTGGACAAGCGCGAAGTCGTCTCGGGGGGACTCGCGGCCCCCCTCATCATGCGTTTTCCGTGCGCGAACCCCGTCTATCCGCTCGCGCTGACAGGCACGGGTGGATTCGAGACGGACATACTCGTCTACCTCGCCTCGACCTCCAAGCTGACCTGCGATGGCCGGCTCACCTTGCGGTTTGCGGGAGAGATGTGGGGTGAAACGCTCGTTGACCTGGCGGTCTTCGCCGAACCAGAGGGGTTCTTCGACCTGGACGCCATGGACTTCCCATACCTCTGCAAGTTCAGGGACACGCTGACGCCCGAAGAGATGCGCGAGGACATCGTCTTCACGAAGGCAGCGGACGACTCGCCCTACCGAGAGCACATCTGGAAGTGGTGACGCAGGCGGTGATGCAGCGCGGCGCGCGCGGAACCTACACCCGCACCTGGCGCTGGTAGTACCACCACTCGCCGATGACGATCAGGAGGCCGAGGCCGAGGACCCAGGGCCAGAGCGCGCCGCGGGAGCTGCTGGCGACGGCGATGCCTTGGACGCTGGTCGTGCCGAGCTGAAGCGTTTCGAGCGGCTCGAGGCGGGCTTCGGCCGCGTCTGCGATGTTGACGGCGACGAGGCGCTCGTCGCGCTCCGTGCGGCCTGCGGTTGCGAACGAGATGCGGTAGAGGCCCGCGAGTGGCACGGGGCCCCACGAGATGTTGCCGCCTGCGTCGGGGGTGAGGCGCTCGGTGCGGCCCGTCGGAAGGGCGAGCTCGACCGCGCTTGACCCAGGCGGGAGCTTCAGCGCGATCGCCTCGCCAGGCGCGAGCGTGCGGCCGACGACGGAGTCGCCCGCGCGGCCGAGGTGTTCAACCGCGTTCGCGACGAAGTTGACGAACGAGCGCTGGAACGGCCAGTTCGAGTCGAGCGGGTCGAAGGTGACATGGACGAGATGGAGGTCGCTTCGATCGAGCGCGACGACCATCGGGCCCTCCGCGCTTTCCGCGAGCACCTGAAACCGCTTGTCCGCCTGCACCGCCGTCATCTTCGAGACGAAGAGTTCGTCGAGGCTCGCCGAGCGGAACACTGGGTGCTCGTCGCGCACGATGCGCGGGAACACGCTGCTGTGCGAGCCGAACGCGCTCAGCCCCTCGACGGGCGGCGTTGCGCCGAACGAGAGATAGCGCCCCGTGGGAAGCCGCTTGGGCACCACGCCATCGAGGACGACGACATCGTATCCCGCGTAGGTGCCTTCCTCGACCATGGCGTCGTACTCTGCGACGCTGACCGACGCGAAGCGCTCCGCTGGAATCCCCTCGAGCAGCGTGCGCAGCAGGAAGCCGCCGTCGCCGACGAGAAGCACGGAGAGCCGCCGCGCGGGCGGCACGACGACGATCGCTGCGTCGTCGTCGCGAAGGTCGTCGTCCTCGACGATCGCGACCTCGATCGCAGCGTTGTCGCGCTGCTCGATCGGGCGGAAGATGACCTGCGCGCGCCCTGGCGTGAACACGCCCGCGCGGTCTTCCGCCGCGGGGATCTCGATCGGATCTGGCGTGAGCGCGCGCACCGTGCCGTCGACCGCAAGCTGCAGCGTCACGCGCGCTGGCTCGAACTGCGGGTTCACGAGGCCGGCGAAGACCTGGATGCGGTCGGGCTGGTCGGGCGGGCGGTCTGCGCTGATCGTCGACACGGCCACATTGCGCGCTGTCGCACCGACGCGGTGGTAGATGACGGGCTCGCCCTCGCGCGGCGCGATGCGGTCGAGGTCTGCGATGCGGCCGTCCGAGTAGAGCTCGATCGCGGGCGGCGCCTCGCGGAGCGCGGACTCGATCTCGTCTGGGCGGTCGTTCGCTGTGAAGGCGCGCGCAAGCTCGATCGCCTCGAGAAGCCGCGTGCCTTCGTCGGTCGCGCTGATGGCGTCGATCGCAGCCTCGAGCGCTGGAATGGAATCCGTGAACGGCGCCTGGATCTCGGCACGCGAGCCGAAGGCGACGATCATGACATCGCTCGCCCTGCTCGAGAACCATCCGCCGCCGAGGAGTTCGCGCACGCGCGCCTTCGCGGCCTGCTTCGCCAGCTCGAGCCGCGTGACGGGCTCTGGAAGCTCGCGCTCCCGCTCGTCGAGCCGCTCGACCGCGTTCATGCTGGCCGAGCGGTCGATCATGAGGACATGGCGGCCGCCCGACGAGCCGAGGCCTTCCGCCTCTGGCTGCGCGAGCGCGAGCGCGATGGCGACGACCGCGAGGATCTGGAGGAGAAGCAGCCAGCTGAAGCGGATCCGCTGGAACGGCGTGTTGGCGCGGAGATCCGCGAGCGAGCGCGTCCAGAGGAGCGTGCTCGAGACAACGCGCTTGCGGCGCCTGAGCTTCAGGAACCAGAGCGCGACGAGCGGCGCGAGGATCGAGGCTCCGAGCACAGCACCCGCGACGGGCGTGACCCAGGTGAGCGCGAGCATGGCGGGAACTTCCGTCATCGCAGGAGCCCCCTGCGGCGGAGGTACTCGAGCATGAGCGTCTCGACGGGCGTCGAGCTCTCGACCACCATGTGCACGATGTCGCGACGCACGCAGTAGTTCCGCAGCGCGCCGCACAGGCGGTCGAGCCGCTCCTTGTAGATCTTGAGGAGTTCGGGCGTGACCGTGACCTCCGTCTCCACGCCCGTCTCGCTGTCGACGAGGAGAAGGTCGCCCGTGACGCCGCCTTCGCGCGACGGGTCGACGACCTGCGGCGCCAGTACCTGCAGCGCGAACAGGTCGAACCCGCGGCCAGCGACCATGGCGAGGCCCTTCTCGAAGCCCTCTGGGAAGAGGAAGTCGGAGAGGACGATCATGACGCCCTTCCCCTGCCTGCTTGTGCCGACGAGCCGCATCGCCTGCTCGAACCCAGAGCCGCCCTCTGGCTCGAGCTTGAGGAGCCACTGCGCGATCTCGGCGGCCTTGCGGCGACCGCGCAGGTTGCTTGCGCGCTCGATTCTGTCGGCCGCGAACCCGACGAGCGACACGCGGTGCTGGTTCACGAGCCCGATGTAGGCGAGCGCCATGGCCACGCGGCGCGCGTAGTCGAACGCATCGGGGTTCCCCGCGCGCATCGAGGCGCTCGTGTCGACGGCGATGATGAGCGAGAGGTCCTCCTCCTCGAGGAACATCTTGAGGAAGAGCCTGTCGAGGCGGCCGAAGATGTTCCAGTCGACGAAGCGGAGGTCGTCGCCGTGGACATACGGGCGGAAATCCGCGAACTCGACGGACTGGCCGCGGCGCTTCGAACGACGCTCGCCCTGCATCTTCCCGGAGAAGATCTTGCGGCTGACGACATCGACCGCGTCGAGCTTGGCCATGAGGCGCGAGTCGAGGAGGTCGTCGAGCTTGCGGAGGGTCTTCGCGGTGCTCATCGCGCGCCTCCTGTGCGGGTGGCTGCGGGCGTCGACTTCGATCCCTTCGCAGCGGCGGCGGGTGCGGGCGCCGCCGTCGGCGTCAGGCGCACCACGCGCCGCGCGATCTCGTCGGTGGTGATGCCCTCTGCCTCCGCCTCGAACGAGCGGTGGATGCGGTGCCGCAGCGCAGCGCGCGCGACCGTGCGGACATCCTCGAAGCCGACTGCGTAGCGACCCGCCATGAGCGCGACCACGCGCGCGCACGAGGCGATCGACTGCGCGGCGCGGGGGCTTGCGCCGATCCTGATGTATCGGCGGTTCTCCTCTGCGCAGAACTCGCCCTCTGGGTGCGTGGCGAGGACGAGCCGCACGATCCAGTCCTTCACCTCGGGCGCCATGGGGATGCGCCGCGCAAGCTTCTGTGCGGCCACGATGGCGCGCGCGTCGAGGACCTGCGCGGGCACGACGAGCTCTGTCTTCGTGGTGCGCTCGAGCACCTCGCGCAGCGTCTCGCGGTCGGGCGGCGGCACATCGATCTTGAGAAGGAATCGGTCGAGCTGCGCTTCTGGCAGCGGGAAGGTGCCCTCCTGCTCGATCGGGTTCTGCGTGGCCATCACGAAGAACGGGCGGCCGAGCGAGCGCGTCTCGCCGCCGACGGTGACGGAGCGCTCCTGCATGGCCTCGAGAAGCGCAGACTGCGTCTTCGGGCTCGCGCGGTTCACTTCGTCCGCGAGCACGAGCTGCGCGAAGAGCGGGCCTGGGCGGAAGCGGATCTCGCGGCGGCCCGTGACCTCGCTCTCCATCAGGATCGAGGTGCCCGTGATGTCTGCGGGCATCACATCGGGCGTGAACTGGATGCGGCTGAAGCCGAGGCCCGTTGCAGCCGCAAGCGCGCGCACGAGGAGCGTCTTCCCGAGCCCTGGAACGCCCTCGAGGAGGAGGTGCCCGTCTGCGAAGAGGACGACGAGCGCGAGGTCGACCACCTCGCGCTGGCCGACGAGGCTGCGGCCGACCTCGGCGCGGAGCCTGGCGAAGATCTTGCGGAACGCCTCGCAGCGGCGGCGGACCTCCGCGACATCGTCGAGGCCTGCGCCGTCGAGGTCGCGCTCGTCCTCGATGAACTTCGACGCCTCTTGGCGCTCAGCGTGCACCGCCACCTCCAGATGCGTCGCCGCCCGATGCGTCGCCGTCGCCGCCCGTGGCGCGACGCTTGGCGCGGAGGAGCCGCGAGGTCGTGTCTTCCGTCTCCGCCGCGTCGCCTTCCTTCTTGTCTCCGTCTGCGGACGCGCCCGCGCGGCCGCCCTTCGCCGCGGGCGGCGCGTCGCCACCTTCGACGACTGCCTTGCGCACATCGAGCGCGGGGCCTGATTCGAGCGTCTGCCGCATGGCGTCGCGATCCGCGCTGGTTGCGTCGGTGGGGCGTCCGCCAGAGTTCGAGCCAGAGTTCGAGCCCGACTTCGAGCCCGATTTCGACCGCGCCTTGCGCCACGCCTCGACCGAGCCGTCGCCCACCTTGCGCGTGGCGACGCTGCCTGCGAGCCCTTCGCGCGCGCCCTTCCAATCGATCGCGATGCGCCGCGCAGCGACATCGAGCAGGAAGAACACCGCAGCGAGGATCGCCATGAGGTCCCACATGCGGCGCGCGCTCTCGGGAACAGGCAGCCCCTCGCGGAGGAACGCATCGACCGTGGCGGGAACGGCGCCAAGCGAAAGCACGCGGCCGCCCGTCTTCTCCGCGATCTGCTCGAGCAGCGCGCGGTTGTCGCGCACTGTGCGGAACTCCTTCGGGTAGGGCACGCTGACCGAGGCCTGCACCGTGGCGCGGCGCCCTTCGCTGTCTGCGCCGAGCGAGAAGTTGACGAGATAGGCGCCCGCCTCCGTGACGGGGAACTCCGCGCGCCAGCGGCCCGGCCCGACCTGCACTGCGGAAAGCGGCTCGCTGCGCCCGTCGGGCTTCACCACGCGCGCCTCTGGGTCGAGGCCCGTCGCGAAGCCGCCAGACTCGGTCGTCGCCTCGAGGTCGACGATCGCGGTCTCGCCCTCGACGCGGGCGCGGACCTGCGCGTTCGGCGGAGTCGCGGGGCGCAGGAGCCAGCGCACCGTCTGCTCCCAGAAGGCGCGGTAGTCGCCCCAGCTTGTCCAGCCCTTCGTCCAGCGCGTGCCCGCGTCGGAGGTGAACGCGACCACCCGACCGAGGCCGTGGTTCCAGTAGGCGTAGATCGGGTCGACGCCCTCCTCTGTCTGGTTCGCGATCTCGACCTGCGCGAGGCCCTCGCGTGCGACCGTGAGGATGTAGCCAGAGAGCGGCGGCACGCCTGTGAGCCCGCGGAGGGGGCCGCTTGTCGAGGGCGCAGTGCTCGGCTGGAAGTCGCCTTCGACAAGGAGCGAGCGCGAGATGACCGCCGCTTCCTTCGTGAAGATCTTGGGAAGCGCCTTCGGGTTCGTGACCTCGTAGAAGCGGCCGCCCGTCTGCTCTGCGACCGCCTTCATGTTGGCGTAGTCCTGCGGCGTGCCGTGGCCCGCCACCATGACCGTGGTCATGGTGATCTTGGCGTTGATCGCGGCCTGCATCGTGGCCGCGGTCGGCGGCGCAGGGTCGCCATCGGAGATGATGATGATGTGGCGCTGGCCAGCGCGCGACTCCGCGAGCCCCTTCACAGACATCGAGACGGAACCCTCGAAGTCGAACATATCGCCGACGATCATCGAGCGCGCAGCGGCGATGGCGGCGGTCTTGTCGCCCGCCTCCTGCAAGGGGTGCGTCCAGGTCGGGCCGTTCACGAGCGTGACGATGCCGATCAGGTCGAGCCGCGTGAGCGCCTCGATGGCGGCGATCGAGACCTGCTGCGACCAGTAGTTCCCCTGCGGCATCTCGCAGGAGTGGACGATGAGGACGAGTCCGCCGCGCGTCATTTGCCGCGTGGCGGGCGGGTCGAGCTTGACGGGGAGCACGGTCGACAGCTCGGAGTCGATCCATCCGCCCGCGCCGAACGCCTGGTCGCCGCCGACGACGAGAAGCCCGCCGCCGAGGTCGTGGACATACGCGCGCAGCAGGCGATCTGTCTCGCCGTCGATCGACCAGCGCGGCACATTCACAAGGATGACGGAGTCGAAGCCCGAGAGATAGGTCCCCTGCTGCGAGAGCGCGTCGGGGCCGACGACCTCAGTGGCGATCGAGCTCTTCGCGAGCGCATCGACGAGCGGCGCGCTGTCGATGCCGCCTGAACCGTCGACGACGAGCACCTGGCCCTCTGCGTCGACGAAGGTGACTGCAGCAGCGCGGTTGTTCTCCTCGATCGCGTCGAAAGAGTCGTTCTCGGGCTCGAACACGGCCTCGAAGCGGCGCGCGCCCGCCTGTTCGAGCGGGAACGGCACGCTGACCGTGCGCGGGCCAGGCCCAAGCTCGACGAGGATGCCGTCGCCTGGGGAATCGGGGTCGAGGTCGATCGGCTGGCCGCCCTCGCGCAGGAAGATGGTGCCGCGCGCTGCGCCTTGGCTTCGCAGGAGCATGCGCAGGTCGGCGGTCTGCCCGAGGCGGGCGCGCGTCGGCGCACGGAGCGACTCGAAGACCACTTCGTTCGGCGACTCGTACTCGATCGGCACCACATCGATGGGAATGCCGTTCGCGCGCGCGACCTCTGCCTCGGCGAGGGCGTTGCCGATGTTCTCGTTGCCGTCTGAGACGAGCACGATGCGGCGCGCCGTGTCGGGCGGCAGGATCGAGAGCGCCTGGCGAATGCCAGCGGCGAGATTCGACGCGTCGCGGTCGCCAGGGTGCTCGTCGTCGGAAACGATCGAGCGCGTGTCGGGTTGGGCCGCGATCTCTGCATCGCGCCCGACCGTGACGGCTGCGACGCGGTCCTCGGGGCGCTCCTTCTCGGTGATGAGCGCCTGCACGAACGCGCGGCTCTCGCGGAGCCCCGAGAGCGGGATCGAGCGGCTTCGGTCGAGGACGAACGCGGTCGTCAGCGCCTCGCCGCGACGGACGAACGACGGCTGCGCGAGCGCGCCGACGAGCGAGGCGACGACGAGCGTGCGCAGCACGAGGCTCGCCCACCACTTCCAGCGCTCCTCGCTGTTGCGGCTTCGCCACGCGAGCAGAAGCACGGGCACGAGGAGCCCGAGGAGCAGGAGGTAGAGCGGTCGGTCGAAGTGCATCGAGAGGGTGTCGATCGGATGAGTGACGGTTGAACGCCCTGCGAGGACTGGAGTTCAGGGAGTGTACGGAAAGCGGAAGAACACGATTCGCGAGTTGGCGTGGTCGCACACGGCGAAGAGCGGCGTGCCGTCCGCGTCGCGGCCCGCGAACTCGAGGGCCCACGGGTACTTCAGCCGTCCGCCGCTCGTCCCGAGCCCGCCGGCCATCGCGAGCGGCTCGCCCGTCTCGCCGTCGAGCCGCTGCACGCGGTGGTTGCCGTGCTCTGCGACCACGATCGTGCGGCGGCCAGCGCCCGCGCCGCGCTCGAGCGCGCCTGCGTCGCGGCTTGCGAGTGGTTGGCCGTCGATCTCGAGCACGATTCCGAAGGGATACGCGAACTGCCCCGCCTCTCGGCCCGCGGAACCGAGCGAACGGCGAAATTCGCCGTCGCCCGTGAGGACCTGCACGCGGTGGTTGCCCGCGTCGACGATGTAGAGCTCGTCGCGCTCGGCGTCGTAGGCGATCGCCTGCGGGCGCATGAACTGCCCCTCGCCGTCGCCGAACGCGCCGAAGCGGTAGAGGAAACTGCCCTCGCGGCTGAAGACCTGGATGCGGTCGTTCGATCCGTACTCGGCGACGAACATGCGGCCGTCGGGGGCGAAGGCGATGTCGGTCGGATAGATGAACTCCGCGTCGGCGAGGCCATAGCTTCCGACGGTCCAGAGAAGCGAGCCGTCGCGCGCGTGGGCCGCGATTCGGTGCTCGTGGGTGTCTGCGATGATGAAGGTGCCGTCTGGCGCGATCGACGCGCCGACTGGCTTTCCGCTCTTGGTCGACGGCATGCGCCACTCCGCCACGACTGCGCCGCCCGCGTCGAAGCCCTGGGCGCGTCCGTCCTTGTCGATGACCCAGGTTGTCGACGAGGCAGCGTCGATCGCGAGGACGCGCGGGCCGTTGAACTGCCCGCGCCCCCTGCCGACGCCGCTGAAGGTGCGCACGACCGAGAGCGGCTTGGCCACGACGGGCGCGTCGAACTCGCCTGGCCCGCCGCCTTCGCGGCCTGCGAGCGTCGGCGCGTCGGAGTCGTTCGTCGCCTGCGATCCGCCGCACGCGGCGAGCGGAAGGAGCGCGAGGAAGGCGAGCGCAAGCGGCGCACGCGCCGCTGTCAGCGCGCCGCGCGAGGCGAAGCGCCCGAGCACGACCGCAAGCGCGACCGCGGCAAGGAGCGCGACCACGATGAGCGCGGACGCGCCGAGGAGCACGGTCTCTGGGCGCTGGAAGTGGATCGCGTTGAGGATGTCGGTGGCGATCCACTCGAAGCCAGGTGGAAGGACGCGCGAACTCGCCGTGAGCTCGCCGAGGCTCCACGCGAAGGAGAGCGGCAGCGCAGCGAGGGCGACGAGCGCCGCCTCCGAGCGGAGGCCGAGCCATCGGGCGCGCAGCGACTGGCCGTCGAGGGCGCGGTTTGCGCGCGCTGTGGCGTGCGACGCGCCCTCGAGCGCGACCGACACGGCGGCTGCGATGAGGAGCGCGCGCACAGAGAGGACGAAGACGACGACAGCTGGCGTGTCGTAGATGAGCGCCGTCGCGTCGCGGTTGTAGCCGAGCCCCATCGACGCTGCGACGAGCGCGCCTGGAACGAGCGAGGCGATCGCTGCGATGCCCGCGAGCGCGAAGGCGCCACCGCGCACGGCACGCACGCCCGAGGCGAGCGCGACCCGCAGGAGGAGCGCCACGGCCGTGACGACCACGGCCGCCACCGTGGCGACCACGAGGGTGTTGCGGAGGGCGTCGCCGTGGAGGAGGAGGAAGTCGCCCGCCCGCGGAATCGCGGTGAGCGCGCGCAGGAAGAGGAGGACAGGCACAGCGACGCAGGCGACGGCGAGGACAAGTGCGAGGGCGGACGGCGCGCTCGACGCCGCTGCAGCGGGGCCGCGATGCGCGACAGGCGCGGCGAGGGCGCCGCCGCTGCGCGCGCGCAGCCCGTGCTGGCCGAGCCCGCCTGCGAGGACCGGAATGAGCCCGACGGCGAGCGCGGCCAGCGCGATCGCAGGCAGCGCGGCCGTGACGAGCGTGCGCGGGGACGCGCCGAGCGCCTCGAGACTGCGAAGCTCGAAGCCGTAGGTCGGCACGAGCGCGAGGTC
This sequence comes from Phycisphaerales bacterium, assembly GCA_044348205.1. Taxonomy (GTDB): domain Bacteria; phylum Planctomycetota; class Phycisphaerae; order Phycisphaerales; family SM1A02; genus QWPT01. The sequence continues at coordinate 9,893 of JBIKTI010000053.1, forward strand.
GAAGATGGCCGTCTCGCAGAGAAGAAACGCGCTTGTGGCGAGGATGGCGGCGAGAAGGAGCCTTCCGTCGCGCGCGAACGCCGCGCGCACGCGGGCGCGAAGGCCCGCGCCATCGAGAAGCAGGTTGGCGCGGTCGCGCGCGCTCGATGCGCCGCGCGCGAGGAACATGGCGAATGCGGGCGCCGTGCTCCACGCGGTCAGCGCGACGGCGAGCGCACCCGCGCGCAGGCTCGGCGCTGCGTCGGCGCGTGCGGCGAGGTCTCCGATCGGTGTGCCTGGGCCGATCGAGAGCCAGAGACCCGCATAGAGAAGCCACGGCGGCAGCGCGATCGGAAG
>JBIKTI010000361.1:0-3403 GCA_044348205.1 Phycisphaerales bacterium
CGCGCCGGAGGTTCCCGAGCCTGTCGATGATGCGCGTGCCCGCCTCGTGGTCGACATTGCCCGCGACGAAGAAGAGCGGCGCCTTGTAGAGGGCGTGCGCGAGAAGAAGCGCGGCGACGGCGGCCGTGGCGCCTGCACCCGGCAGCCCGACGAGGAGAACGAGCGTGCCGAGCGTCGCCACGGTCGACCACGCGAGGATGCGCTTCAGGTCGCGCTCGCGGAGCGCGAGGACCATCGCCCAGCCCGCGGTGAGGGCACCCACCGCCTGCAGCGTCCACTGCCACCAGCCCCACGCGCCGAAAGCAGGGTCGAGCCGCGCCACGAGATAGACGCCGAGCTTCACCATCGTCGCGGAATGGAGGTACGCCGAGACGGGTGTCGGTGCCGCCATGGCGTTCGGCAACCAGAAGTGGAACGGCACCTGCGCGCTCTTCGTGAACGCGCCGACCAGGACAAGCGCGACCGCAGCCGTGAGCGCGGGCGTCGCCTCCGCTGCGGGTGCTGCGGCGATGATCACGGAGATCGACGAAGTGCCGAACGCCTGCGCGAGCAGCACGAACCCGGCGAACATCGCGAGCCCGCCGCTTCCCGTTACAAGCAGCGCCTGCTGCGCAGACTTCCTGCTCTGCTGGTCGTGGTGGTTGAAGCCGACGAGGAGGAACGAGGTCAGGCTCGTCATCTCCCAGAAGAGGAAGAGGACGAAGAGGTCGTCGGCCGTGACGCAGCCGATCATCGCCAGCATGAACGCCGTCAGCGCGCCGTAGAGCCGCCGCTGGTGCGGGTGCCCCGCGAGATATCCGCCCGCGTAGATGAAGACGCCCGTGCCGACCCCCGTGATGAGGAGGAGCATGAGCGCGGAGAGCCCGTCGAAGCGGAAGGCGAGGTCGATGCCGAGCGACGGCACCCACGGCGTGCGCCAGACCTGCGGCAGTTCGAAGGTTCCCAGCGCCCAGAGGAGAAGCGCGAGCGCGGCCGCGGGCAGCAGCGTGAACGCAGCGCGCGACGCGATTCCCATCGCACGCCCACGCAGGGCGACGCCAGGACCATCACCGTGGTGGCCACCGTGCCCGCCTGAGGAATGGTCGTGCGTTCCTGCCATCGGTCGGAGTCGCCCGCGATCGATGGCCGCGATCCATCGCAGCCCCGCAGCGGGGGTCGCAGTGTAGGGTTGGATCGACGCCGCGCGCAACGCGCGCAATCGGTCGGGCTCACGCAATCTGAATGGATGGATGGCTGGATGGATGGATGCTTCGCGACGGCGTGCAAAAACGAAGGCGCCCCGGGTGCACGCCGGGGCGCCTTCAGCGAGGAGGTTGATGAAGCGAGCGGCGTTTCGTGCTGCGCCGTGCGCGGGTCAGCCCGTCCAGTCTGAGAGAAGAACAGCGAGATCGGCGCCGTTGACCAAGCCATCGCCCGTCAGGTCGGCCGAGCTTGCCTGTCCCCACGCCGAGAGCAGCGCTGCGAGATCCTGCGCGTTCACGCTGCCGTCGCAGTTGAGGTCCGCTGCGGCGCAGGTGCGCGCGACGCCGACGATCGTCTCGATGCTCGCGCCCGTCTCGTCGATGAACTCGACGGTCAGAGCATTGCCGTCGAAGTCGGCGGGGATGGTGAACGCGATGCGTGCGACGCCCTGCCCGTCGGTGATCGCCTGGCCGATGCTCTCGCCGTCGACGCGGGCCGTCACGCTGTAGCCGACATTCGCGCCCGACTTGCGCAGGCTTGCTGCCGAAAGCTCGACCGTTTCGCCGCGTTCGCCGTTCACGGTCGAGGACTGGAGGAAGCCCTCCTCGATCTCGAGCTGCCAGAAGCCGCCGACAGAGAGGCCGCTGACGCCGTCGGTCGCGCCGCCGAAGACCATGCCGTTCATGCCGACCGCGGATGGGAAGGCGAAGCGCTGCCCCTCCGGCATCGCCAGCGGGGTGAACTCGCCGTTCGGCCACGCAACGCCCTTGATCTGGAACTCGCCGCCCGGCCCGGAGGCGTAGTAGTAGCCCGCCGCGACACCGTTACGGCCCATCGCGGTGGCGCTCGCGCCAAGGACGGCGGGCGTCGGGAGCACGTTGACGGATCCATCGGCGGCGACGATCGCCGGGGCGCGGCTAAAGCCGCCGTCGAAGTAGCCGTTGATCAGGACGCCGCCAAGGTTGTCGATGGAGATGCCCTTCGTCTCGAGCCCGTCGCTCTGCACGAACGCGACGCCCTCGGAATCCCAGCGCAGCGCGGCCGACGGGGTGGCGACCGGCGCCTGGACGGTGCCGGTGATGACGCCCGCCGAATTGATGCTGTTCGCGAAGCTCCACAGTTCGCCGCCGCCGACATCGAACGGCGGAAGCGCGAGGACCTCGAGCTCGCGGTCGACCCAGCGCGCAGCGCGGTACTCGCCGTTCACGATCACATTGCCTGCGATCACGCCCGCCTCGTTGATGTCGACGGCGAACGCGCCTTCACCGAGGTCGGGAAGCTCGATGCGCTTGCCGTTCGACCAGAGGACCGCGACGCCATAGATGCCCGCAGGCTGGAACTCGGTGCCGACGATGTCGCCGTTCGAGTTGATGGCGACGGCGTAGCCGCCGTTCACGGTCGGCAGTTCGACGGGCTGCGAGGTCGCGGTCGGCCAGATGACCGGAACATACGGGCCGGGCTCGCCATCGACGCGCACGGCTCCGACGATGACGCCTGCCGCGTTCACATCGGAGGGCGAGCCGCCGAGGCCGAAGTCTGCGAGTTGCTGGAAGGGAACATCGGCCATGGCCGACGACGGGGCTGCGGCGACAGCAGCCGCCACAAGGGTGCGGATCACGCGAGACATGAGTTGCTCCAGGTAGAGGAGTCGAGCTGGCTTTGGAAGAGGTGACGCGCGGCGGCAGCCAGAGCCTCCACGCGTGGCGGTCCTTTCGCGGCGCCGAGCCCGCAGATTCTTCGAGAGATCAGATTTCAGTGTATTTTGCGGCCGCGTCTGTCCAATGCGGCCAAGCAAACACGGTGCGGACGCCCAATCCCCGTACCATGCCGCCCATGTCCGCACTCATCGAAAACCTGACCCGCAACATTCACGACCTCGGCATCCTCGTGCTTCGCGTGGGCGTCTCGGGGCTCATGCTCACCCACGGCGTCCCCAAGCTGCAGAAGCTCGTCGCGGGCGGCGAGATCCAGTTCCCCGACCCAATCGGCGTGGGCGCGACAGCGTCGCTCGCGCTCGCCGTGTTCGGCGAGGTCGTCGCGCCCGCGTTCCTCATCCTCGGGCTCTTCACGCGCCTCGCCGCGATTCCAGCCGCCGCCACGATGGCGGTCGCAGCGTTCGTCGTCCACTGGAGCGATCCGTTCGGCGACAAGGAGCTCGCGCTCGTCTACCTCGTCGGCTTCGCTGTGCTCCTCTTCACAGGTGCGGGGCACTACAGCCTCG
>JBIKTI010000362.1:0-3375 GCA_044348205.1 Phycisphaerales bacterium
GCCTTCTTCCTCTCGCTCGCGGCGTGGGGCGACGCGTGGGGAATCGTGCGGGACAGGCGAAGGGCGCGGCGCTCCGCGGTCGTCGTGACAAACCAGCGGATCCTCATCGTCCACACCTGGCCTGAGTGCTCTGTGCTGGCATGGGAGGGCCACGAGATCACGCAATGCGTGCGCACGCCGCACACGACGCGCTGCGGGCATGTTCGGTTTCTCGATGGCCTGTACTCCCATGAGCGGAACGCGCTGATGCGAGTGCCCGACCCCAAGGCATGCGCAGCAGCTGTCAGCGCGCTGATTGCGGCGCGGTCGGCGGGCGTGCGCGCCGATGCGGAGGCGGCCGTAGACGAGCGCTGCAGCGCAGCGGATATCCTGCCCGCATGAACTCCTCCGCGGAACTCACGCTCGAGGTCGACGAGGCGCTGCGCGCGGAGCTTCGCGCGGGCGAGGAGCTCTGGTATGCGGGAATGCCAGCGCCAAAGTACGCGGGCAGGAGGATGATCCCCATCGCGGTCTTCGGGCTCTTCTTCGGCGGGTTCGCCGCGTTCTGGATCACGATGGCGGCCGCGATCGCATGGTTCGGGAGCGGAGCGGTCGACTCGTCGTCCGATCCCTCGCAGGAAGCTTCGAACGGAGGTGCAGCGGCAGCGGGCTTCGCGATCCTCTTCCCGCTGTTCGGGCTGCCGTTCCTCGCGATCGGCATCGGCATGATCTCATCGCCATGGCGGGCCGCGCGCGCCGCACGCAACACGGGCTGCTTCGTCACGAACGAGCGCGCGCTGCGCATCAAGGTCGGGCGTTCGATCAAGGTCGAGTCGTGGTCCCCTTCCGACCTCGGCGAGATCTCGAAGACGCTCTACCGCGACGGCCACGGCTGCGTCGCGTTCGCCACGCGGCTCCAGCGGACCTCGAAGGGCCGCACACGGACCGTGAGCGACGGATTCGACGGCATTCCCGATCCACGCGCGTGCGAGGAGGCGCTACGCGAGCTGAAGGCGCGGTCGAACGGCGCGTGATGCGTCGGCGTCGTGCCCGCAGCCAACGCGTGGCGCCGCGGATCCCGCGAGTCATCGGGCGCGAACGGTTGGCCCGTTGAGGACCACCCGCGTCAGCTCCGCGCGGCTGCGCACGCCCAGCTTGCGATGGATGCGTGCCGAGATCGTGGCGACGGTGTTCGGCGAGAGACCGAGCAGCTTCGCGATCTGCGGCCGCGAGAGCCCCTCGGCAAGCGCGCGGGCGACCTGCAGTTCTCGAGGAGCAAGCGATGCGACGGCGCAACCGGGCACCATCCCCTTCGGCCACTCCGATCTGTCCGCGAAGAAATCGACGCTGAGTTCGGGCGTCAAGACCGAACGAAGCGGCCGCACCCGTATCTCCACGACATGCTGCGTCGACGGCTCGGCCCGCTCTCCGGCCGACTGGCGGCCTGCGTTTCGCGCACCCCGCCGCTGTTCGAGCATCCCGAGGAACTCGATCACCCTTCGTACCCGCGAGATCAGTTCGTCCCGCTCCTTCGCCGACATCACGGGGAGAGAGAGCGAGTCGAACGACCACGTAGGGCCGCGCGGCCTCCCCTCGCCACCGACTTCTTCGATCTTCCGTTCGATGCGGGCGCGCACGACGCGCACGAACTCGGAAAGCCGACTCGCATCCTCGGGATGACCCTCTCGGAAGCGGACCCTGATCGGCGGCGCAACCGCTGCGTATCGGATCGACCGGTGGCCGCGCCCGGCGCGCACCGCACTCACCAGTCCCGCGGAAGACAGGATGTCGAGCCTCGACTGCAACCAGTCCGCGGGCTGCGAGAGCCGTTCCGACAGCGCTCTGACGCTGAGCGGAATCGAGGCAAGCTGCATCTGCCGAAGGATCTCGGCAGCGCCGTCGTCGTTGAGCGCCTCCATGAAATGCGGCGCGTCGATCATGAACTCGTTGCTCATCGCGGGATCCTAACGGAAGCGCCCCCGCCATCGGCCGACGGCGGGGGCGCGATTCCACGGCGGTACATCGTCGCGCATCACGGATTCCGTGCGACGCGGAACCCAGCGTCGCTCCACCGGCTGTCAGACGGGCTGGGGCCGCGGTTGGAGGATCGCGAGAAGCGCGTGAGCTGGGCATACGAGCCGCCGCGAAGCACGCGATGCGTGCCAGTCACAGGCCCTGGCGGGTTCGTCGACGGACTCGACGCGTAGTAGGTCAGCGCGTGCCAGTCGTTCACCCACTCCCAGACGCTCCCCGACATGTCGTGCAGGCCGAAGCCGTTCGGGGCCTTCCCGCCCACGGGGCGGGTCTCGTTGTACGAGTTGCTGTAGAACCACGCGATGTTTCCGACCAGCGCGTCGTCATTCGTGCCTTCCGTCTGTGCGGGCCAACCGTGAAACGCCGTCGTGGTTCCAGCGCGACACGCGTACTCCCACTCTGCCTCGGTCGGAAGGCGCAGCCCCGTCCCATCGAGGAAGCCCTGGATCATGTCCCATGACACCGATTCGACGGGGCGCTTTGGCACCTGCGGCGGAGGCACATTCGCGCTCGGGAGCTGGAACCGCGCCGGATTCGACCCCAGCTGCGCCGTCCACTGCGCCTGTGTCAACTCGAAGCGGCCCATGTAGAACGCGTTCGTCAGCGTCACGGAGTGGACGGGGCTCTCGTCGGGATCGCAGCCCCACTGACCCGACGCCGAGCACCCCATGTCGAACGCCCCCGGCGGGATCAGCACCATCTCGATCTGCGACTCGTTGTCGCGCACGCGCCACGGAAGGCCCGTCGCGGCGATCGCCTTGCGCAGCGAGGCGTTCGTCACGATCGCGGGGTCGGGCGACTGCTCGAGCACCGTCGCCCACGGGAGCGGGCTGCAGGCGTCGCCCCACAGCGTCAGCATCGTCGCGAGGTCGGCGGCGTCGACCGCTCCGCTGCCGTTGAAGTCGGCGGCACATCCCTTGCACGGGCCCCATGCGCCGAGCATCGCGGCGAGATCAGGTGCGCCGACCTCTCCGTTGCCATCGAGGTCTGCATCGCAGGCGCTCTGCGCAAGGGCGACGGGTGCGAGTGTGAGCGCGAGGCCCGCGGATGTGATTCCAAGCATTCGAAGTGCAGAGTCGATCATAGAGGGGTTCCTTCGTGCGGAGTTCCACTGCATCTGCCCCTATGCCGGGTGCAGGTCGACCGTTTGGTACGACGCCAAAAGTACGAGATGGATCTCTCGCGAGCGCCGTGAAACCCGCTTCAAACGCACACTTCGGCCAGCCTTCGACCGCTGTCATTCGATCGATGTACAGCGCAGGCGCGCGATTCGGGAGGTCAAATTGGAGCCGCGCCGAGCGCCGTGCTCGCGACGAGCGCGCCCGCCGCGCCGGTCGGCCCAGCCGCGCCAGTCGAACCCGC
>JBIKTI010000363.1:0-3367 GCA_044348205.1 Phycisphaerales bacterium
TTCTTCTCTCAGACTGGACGGGCTGACCCGCGCACGGCGCAGCACGAAACGCCGCTCGCTTCATCAACCTCCTCGCTGAAGGCGCCCCGGCGTGCACCCGGGGCGCCTTCATTTTTGCACGCCGTCGCGAAGCATCCATCCAGCCAGCCATCCATCCATTCAGATTGCGTGAGCCCGACCGATTGCGCGCGTTGCGCGCGGCGTTCACGCTGCTGCGCGCGGCCGCGCTCGTGCTTCTCCTCATCTTCCTCACGGCCGTCGTCATCTCGGGCCTGCAGACGATCCGCATCATCGTGGTCACGGGCGTCACGGGCCGTCGCCCGCAGGCGGGGCTCGTGCGCATGCGCTTCGCGCCGATGACGGAGAACGGCGCCACGCTCCTCGGCTGCCTGATCTCGCTGACGCCTGGCACGACCACGGTCGACATCGACATGGAGCGCTGCGAGATGCTGCTCCACCTTCTCGATGTCGCGGGTGCCGAGGAAGCCGTGGCGGGAATCCGCGCAGACTTCGAGCCTTCGATTCTGCGCCTCTTCGGCACGGAGGGGCGATGATCGCGGCCGGCGTCCTCGTCCTCACCATCGGTGCGCTTGTCGTGGCGGCGCTCGGCACCGTCCGCATCGTGAAGGGGCCGACCTCCGCCGACCGCGTGCTCGCGCTCGACCTCTTCCTCACGGCTGCGGTCGCGCTGGCGATCGCGGCTGCGCTTGGAACGGGACGCACCGTCTACCTCGATGTTGCGATCGGCCTTGCGCTTCTCGGCTTCGTCGGCACCATCGGTTGGGCGCGGCTCATCGACCGCGCCGCGCTGCGACGGCAGCAGGCCAGGGACATGGGTGTCGATGAGGTCGACGCCGCGGGCGGTCCCGCGAAGAAGGAGGCGCGCTCATGAACGAGTCTGTCCTGCCTGCCGTCGCGCTCGTCTTCCTCTACGCCACGCTGCCCGTGAGCTCGCACATGCTCGCGCGCGCTGCCCTGCGCGAGCAGGACCCCGACGAGCACATCGACGAGATCCCGCTTGCAGGTGGCGAGCGGTCGCCGAACGCACGGAAGGGCTGAACTCTCAGCGCGTCACGGGCAGCCGCCCCACGAACCGAGGAGGAGCGCAAGGTCGCCGCCGTCGACCGTGCCGCTTCCATCGACATCCGCGGCGCAGCCCGCGCACGGGCCCCACGAGCCGAGGACGAGCGCAAGGTCGCCGCCGTCGACGCCGCCGCTGCCGTCGAGGTCGAGCGTGCAGCTCGAGGCCGTCTTCACGGTCACAGCCATGTAGTCGTGGAAGGTGCGGTCGTTCGGTCGCTCGCCGTAGACGAGGAAGCGGACAGAGCCGTCGGCGGCGATGAAGTTCGCGAGGTTCGCGTTCAGCCGGCCGACGAGCCGCCCGTCGCGCGTGCCCGCCCAGGTGTCGAGGAAACGGTTCTGGCCCGTGCGGCCCTCCGCGTCGCCCCACTGGTTGGCCGCGTTGTTCCACACATAGAGCTCGACCTGCGTGCAGTTGTCGGCGAAGCCTTCCCACACGACCTCGATCTCGTCGATGTCGGCGGGGCTCTCCTCGAGGATGAAGCGGAACGCATGCGTCGACTCGAAGCCCGACGAGAGCGTCGCCGAGATGTAGCGGTTCGCGTCGGTCGTGCCACCCGTCGCGTTCGAGGTCGCGAGCGCCGCGTAGTTTGCGGCCGTGAGCGCCGTCGACACGGGCTGCGAGATCCCGCTCACGCCCGTCCAGCTCGAGGTCTGTCGGCCGAAGCCGAACTTGTCCACGCCGCCGCCCGTCGAGAAGTCGTAGACGCGCGCAGCGCCCGCGAGATGGCGGTAGGGGTTGCTGAAGGCGACGGCAGAGTCGCCGTCGGCCGCGCGCGCCACGACGCGCAGGAGCGCCTGCTCTGCGCTTCCCGCGGGCACGAGCCAGTTGTACGAGCCAGAGTCGGGGATCGCTGTCGCGATCGGCGTCCAGTTGGCGCCGCCGTCGAGGCTGTAGGCGAGGTCGACGCTTCCAAGTGCCGCGTTCGCCGTGTCGGTCGCGTTCCAGCGGATCGTCTGCGTGGTGCCCGTGATCCAGAGGTCCCCGCCCGAGGGGGCGATGACATGGGCCTCGGGAATCGTGTCGACGAAGCGCGGCACCTGCTTCACGATGCAGTGGATCGCGCCCGACGCGCCGATGATGCTCGAGCACTGGATCGGCACGATCTGGACGCCCGGGCCCGCGGCGGCCTGCCACTTGGCGAGGGCGTCGGCGTCGCGCGTGTTGTAAGCCGAGTTGCCGCCCGGAACGAGCGCGGTGCCGTAGGCGGGGATGAAGATGCGGTTGTTCACGCGGAAGGCGTTCGCGTAGGTGTAGTGCGCGCCGCCCGCGTTCCAGGCCTGCGGGCGGAACACCTCGAAGCCGAGCGCCTCCATGTAGGGCACGGCGTTGTTCGTCACCGAGATCGCCGTCGCGTTCGAGCCCGAGATGAACTCGGAGATGACGACAGTATCGTCGTCGACGAGATACATCCACATGTCGATGTGCCCCGTGCCGTCGACCGTCGGCGGAAGCTGCGGCATGATGTGCAGCGTGTCGACGCCCTTGAAGGTGTCGTGCAGCTCGCGGATGTAGGCCTCGCTGAAGCCCGCGGACGATGGGTTGTCGAGGTTGATCAGCGCCGTGACGAATCCAGAGCGATTCGGGCCAGTCTGGTAGTTGCCCCCCGAGTAGTAGAGCGGGATGTCGTAGGTCGGCAGGCCGAGGTCGTCGTCTCCCACCTTGGTCGGGACGAAGTTGTCGAGCGGGCGCGTCGGGTAGTAGTGGCTATCGAGGATGGCGAGCGTGCCGTCCTGCCAGAGGAAGTGCGGGCCGTAGTCGCGCAACCACACGCTGTTGTTCGGAGCGATCAGGAAGACGACCTTGCTCATGTTGGCGCCAGCGGCGACGAAGGCTGTGGTCGCCGAGTTGGCGAGGGTCTGGCTCGACACGACGACATACGCGATCTCGTCGTTGGCGGCGCTTCCCGTGAGCGCCGACACGCAGGCGGTGACGACCGAGTTCCAGCTGTTCCCGTACTGGAACATCACGCCGCGCGTGGGGCTGTACTCGGGCGGCGACTCGAGGAGCCCCGTCGTCGGTGCATCCGCGACGCCGCCGTCGCCTGGCGCGCGCAGCGTGACCGCGTAGGGAAACAGCGACTGCCGCGGGTCGTAGGGCGTGCCGCCCTCGCGCACGCGGGTCAGGGTCGAGGGCCTGTCTGCGGAGGTGTCCGACCCTTGCGCGAAGGCGGGCGAGGCTGCGAGGAGTGCCGAGGCGGCGATCGTTCCAGCGCGGCTCGTGACGGATGGGTTTCGGCGAATATTGGTGGGCATGATGGGCTCCCGTTCCCTGGCGTTCGAGTGC
>JBIKTI010000364.1:0-3353 GCA_044348205.1 Phycisphaerales bacterium
CGCTGCAGCTTGTGCGGAGCTCGCCCGCCTCAGCGAGCACCGAGCCCGTGCTCGTGAACACGAGCGGCGAACTGGTGAGGCAGTTGGTCAGTTGCTTAAGGCCCGCGCCCGTCGCGCGCAGCGTGCCCTCATTCGTGAAGGTCGCGGTGAAGACCGAGCAGCTGGTGGACAGGCTGCAGGTCTGGCCGCTTGCCGCGCCGAGCGTCCATTCGCCGCGGTTCAGCACCGATCCGCCGACGCCGAGCGTCACCGTCTGATTACCCGACATCGTCACCGCGCCGTCGTTCACCAGCGCGCCCGAGATCGTCGAGCTGGCGAGCGACAGCGTCGCGCCCGAGGCAACCCGCAGCGTGCCGCAAAGCAGGTTCGCGCTCGAGATCGAGTTGTTCGTGCCCGTCAGGTCAAGCGGCGTGCCCGAGCTGAACCCAGGGCAGAAGCTTCCGCCCGTCATCGTCAGTCGCCCCGAGATCGTGCCACCGTTCGACACCCGCAGCGTTCCGCTCGTGATCCGCAGCACCGTGCTGCACGACAGCGTCGCGACCGTTCGGTCGCCCGCCGTGCTCGTGTACACGACCTCGGCGGGTCCAGACCCGATGACCACATCGTCCGCAGCCGCGGGGATGCCGTCCGGGCTCCAGTTCGCGGCGTCGTGCCAGTTGGCGGTGCCAGCGCCGCCGTCCCAGGTCTTCTCGACCGCGTGCGCCGACGCGCCGATGCCGAGAACCGACATCAGGCCGAGAACAGCGCGGAAAGCGGGCGATTGCATGACAAGCGTGTGGCGAGCGGAGAGGGTCTGCATGGCGATTGGACTCCTACGGACCCCCTGCGTAGTGCCCTCGGCGGCGCCGTTGGACGCGCGAACCTCGGAATTCGCCGAAATCGCAGTTCAGGCCCTCGCGTTCGCGGAGTACATTCGGCGGGTCGCATGTCCGTCCCGTCGACCCAACTCACGCTCATCGCGAGACTTCAGGACCCGAAGGACGAGCGGGCCTGGCAGCGGTTCGAGTCGCGCTACCGCGGGCTCGCGGTGCGCTTTGCCATGCGCCAGGGGCTGCAGCCGACCGACGCCGAAGATGTGGCACAGGCCGTGTTTGCGTCGCTCCTCCGCACCATGCCCGCGTTCCGGCTCGATCCCGAGAAGGGGCGATTCCGCAGCTACCTCTTCCGCGTGGTGCGAAATGAGATTTCTCGCGTTCGTTCGCAGGACGCCCGTCCAACGGGGGCCTCGGCGTCCCTACTCAGGGGTGACGGCGTCGTCTCCGGGGGCGACGCCGGTCGTGACTCGGAAGTCGACCCTGCCGAGCGGGCGTTCGAAGAAGAATGGATCAACCACCACTTCAGGATCGCGATGGCGGAGATCCGCCGCACCTTCGCGCCAGAGAGCGTGGCGATGTTCGAACGCCTGATGCGGGGCGAGCCGGTCGAGTCGATCGCGACGGACTGCAAGACCACGGTGCAGGCGGTCCACAAGGTGAAGCAGCGGATCCGCGACAAGATGAAGGCGCTCGTGGAGCGGCAGATCGCGGACGAGGAGTAGGCGTGAGGCGCGAGGATGGCGCTCGTTCCGACACCACGCAATCTCGCCTGACGCCCGGCGCCGACGCGCTCCGTGCGGTCGACGACCTCGAGCGGACGGCGCTCGCGGCATTTGAATCCGACGCCTGGATGGAACGCGCTGCGCGCTCGGAAGCCCCGGCGATCGTCGGGGAAGTGGCCGGATACAGGCTTGTGCGCATGGTGGCGCGCGGCGCGCAGGGAACGGTGTACGAGGCGATCGAGCCCCGCACCGGCCGGCGTGTCGCGATCAAGCGGCTGATCCGAATCGCAGAGGGGCTGGGGCCCGCCGGTGCCATGACGGTGGGCATGTCGGCGACGGACGCCAACGGCGCGTCGACCTGCGCGATCCCGATCGAAGACACCCGCTTCGCGCGGGAGACGGCTGTGCTTGCGGCGCTTGCGCATCCGAACATCGTCTCGCTCCTCTCCGCGCCCGAGAGCGATGGCGCGCGGCTACTCGTCATGGAATGGATCGACGGGCAGCCCTTCGACCGTTGGGCCGACGCCGCGTGGGCCGCGCGCGATCCTGGCGACGCGGTGCGCGCTGTGACGCAGGCGCTCGTCGACACCGCGCGCGCGGTGGCCGTCGCGCACGCGATCGGCATCGTGCACCGCGACATCAAGCCGACGAACGTGCTCGTGGGCGCGGGCGACACCCCGAAGGTGCTCGACTTCGGGCTCGCGAAGGAGATCGGCACGGTCGACGCGACGCGGACACAGGGCTTCGCAGGCACGCCGTCGTGGTGCGCGCCCGAGCAGATCGACGGTCGGCCCGAGGGCGTCGATGCGCGCACCGATGTCCACGCGCTCGGGCTTCTCGCCTTTCGCGCGCTGACGGGCCGCGCCGCATTCGACCCCGAGCTTCCGATCGGCACGCTGTTCGAGGCGATCCGCTACGCCGTTCCCGCGTTCAGCGCCCACGATCGGCGGCGCGTGCCGAACGAACTCGCGCTGGTCGTCTTGCGCGCGCTCGACAAGGACCCCGCGCGGCGCTACGCGAACGCGTCGGCGCTGGCCGACGACCTCGAGCGGTTTCTCGCGGGCGAGCCCGTCGAGGCGCATCCGCCGGGAGCGGTCTATGTGGCGCGGACGCTGGTGCGGAGGCATCCGACCGCTGCGATTTCGCTGCTGGTGGCGACTCTTGCGGTCCTCATCGGCGCCGCGGCGGCGGTGATCTTCGCGATCGATGCCACGCACGCGCGCGACGAGGAGAAGAACCGCGCCGACGAGGCGGTCGCAGCCCGCGTGAGCGCCGAGCGGATGAACGACTACTTCCGCGACCTGCTCGCGAACCTGCGCGAGCGCGACGCGGCGGGCACGCCGACGACCGCGGCGGAGATCGTGAAGGTCGCGGCGAGTTCGCTCGAATCCCGCCCCACGCCGCCCGAGATCGAACGCGATCTGCGAGAGACGCTCGCGCAGGTGCTCTTTGAGATCGGCGACTACGAAGGCGCGCTGCCCCAGTACGAGCGGTTGCTCGAACTGATCGCGCCGTCGAACTCGCCGCTTGAAGAGGCGCGCGTTCTGCTCCAGATGGCGACCGCCGACCAGTACATGAACCGTCGCGACGACGGGCAAGCCCGAGCGATGGCAGCGCTCGCGGCGCTTGATCGCCTGCCCCCCGAAGCATTCACCGTAGCACGCGGCGCCACAGATCCATCGGAACCGAACGCGCTCGTCCTCCGCACGCGCGCACACGGGGCCATCGCGATGATTGCGATTGCCCAGGGACGGGGTCCCGAGTCGGTCAAGGCTGCCGATGAAGCCCTGCGCCTCGCCGAGGCGTCAGGCTCGGC
>JBIKTI010000365.1:0-3347 GCA_044348205.1 Phycisphaerales bacterium
CCCACCAGGTCGCCATGAGCGCGAGGACTGCGAGCGTCCAAGACGCGTCCGCGGAGAGGCCGCCGAGCGCGCCGAACGACGGATGCGTCAGGAGGAGCGCCACACCCGCAAGCGCGGGGCCGAGGACCCGCCCGATGCGCGCGGCTCGGGCCGATCCGCCCGATTGCCCGCCTCCCGCTGCGCCGCCATCGGGCTCGTCGGGCGTGGCGAGGGTCCGCGCATCGTTCATGCGGGGAAGATATCGCGCGGGGCGGGCGGGCCGACGGGCCTCGCGTCGGGGAATTCCGCTCATATCCCCGCACATCGTGCATCCAGAGTCCCGTGTGTCGACGAAAGCGGCTGCTCGAGGTGCTTGCGCACAGGGCGCGGGCGACCTCGAGAACGGTGTGCCAGCGGTGTGGTGGTGCGACGGTTGCCTCGCGCGTCGAGGCGGGCGGTCGTGTCGATCCGTCGCGAGGCACAGCATGGCGCACCGCCAACCCGGTGCACGCACACAGGAGTCCTAAGGACATGAAGTCGATCGCTCTCTCTCTCTCCGCTCTCGCAGCAGCCTTCCTCGTCGGTGGCGTCGCCACCGCTCAGAACGCAGCCCCCGCCAAGCCGAAGGCCGCGGCCCCCGCAGCAACCAAGACGATCGTCGAGACGGCGATCGGCGCAGGCAGCTTCAACACGCTCGTCGCGGCCGTCAAGGCTGCCGGTCTCGCAGAGACCCTCAGCGGCCCGGGCCCCTTCACCGTCTTCGCTCCGACCGACGAGGCGTTCGCCAAGCTCCCCAAGGGCACCGTCGAGAGCCTCCTCAAGCCTGAGAACAAGGCGAAGCTCGCAGCGATCCTCACCTACCATGTCGTCCCCGGCCAGGTCATGGCCGCCGATGTCGTGAAGCTCACGAACGCCGGCACCGTGCAGGGCCAGCGCGTCGACATCGTCGTCAAGGACGGCACCGTCAGCGTCGATGGCGCGAAGGTGACCGCCACCGACATCGCCTGCTCGAACGGCGTCATCCATGTGATCGACACCGTCATCCTGCCGACCGACAAGAACATCGTCGAGGTCGCCGCCTCGAACGGCTCGTTCAACACGCTCGTCGCAGCTGTCAAGGCCGCTGGCCTCGTCGAGACGCTCTCGGGCAAGGGCCCGTTCACCGTGCTCGCCCCGACCGACGCCGCGTTCGCCAAGCTGCCCGCGGGCACGCTCGAGAACCTGCTCAAGCCTGAGAACAAGCAGCAGCTCATCGACATCCTCACCTACCACGTGGTCCCGGGCGTCGCCGCCTACTCCGACCAGGTCGTGAAGATGACCGAGGTCCCCACCGTGTTCGGCGCGACGGTCCCCGTCGCTGTCAAGGACGGCAAGGTCAAGCTCGGCGCGGCCACAGTGGTCGCAGTTGATGTCGAGACCTCGAACGGCGTCATCCATGTGATCGACACCGTCATCCTGCCGCCCGCGAAGAAGACCGCGAAGTAATCGGTCTCGCACACAAGCAGTTCTCCTCACACCGACCGAGGCCCCGCAGGGGGCCTCGGTTGTTTTTGCGGCGCCGCTGTGCAGCGACAGCGCCTTGCAATACAGCGACCGAGGCCGCGTTCTGCATCTGCGTGGAGGCGAGAGGTGGGCCTGCCACGCGACGCGCGCCATTGATCCAGATCACCCGAAATCACGCGGGAACACCGCACTTCCGACAATCTTCAGGAGCATCAACCATGTCACGCATTTCGATCCATCGGAACAACTCCCTCGCAGGCATCGCGAGCGCAGCGCTCCTTGCCCTCTCCATCCCGTGCTCGGCGCTCGCGCAGGACGGAACCTTCCCGCCCGAGGCGCCGCGCGGTGGGCGCGGTGAGCGCCCGATGCAGGACGGCACACCCCGCGCACGGCCTGGCCAGGAGGGACGCCCCGCGGGCGACCCAGCGCAGATGGCTGCGCAGCTCATCGACCGCCTCATGCAGGCGGACGCCAATGGCGACGGCAAGCTCTCCGCAGAGGAGCTGCCGCCCGCGATGTCGGAGCGTCTCCTCGGCCGCGCCGATGCGAACTCCGACGGCCTCATCGAACGCTCCGAGCTCGAGACCGCGGTGCGCGACGGCGTGATCGGCGCGCGCGGCAACCGCGCTGGCGCGGGTGCAGGCGCGGGCCCTGCCGGCGACCGCCCGGGCGCAGGCGGACCTTCGCAGGGCGTCGGCGGCGCAATGCGTCAGGTCGGGCGCGCGATGCGCGGGCTCAAGGAGTCTGCGTTCGACGCCTCGAGCCGCAAGTCCGATCTCGACCTCGTGCAGCAGGCGCAGATGGGCCTTGTTGGCTCGAAGAGCGGCGCCGCCGCGCTCCGCATGTCGGAATCCGCGCGCGTCCGCTTCGGTGAAGACCGCGCGAGCTTCGAGACGGCGTTCCGCGCGCAGATGCTCGACGCGATCGCGCAGTCGATCGAGCTCGAGCGCGCGCTTCTCGCTGGCAACGGCGACACCGCCCGCGCAGCGTTTGCCAAGATGAACGCCGCGCAGGAGTCGGGCCATGAGCTCTTCCAGCCTGCGGACGAGGGCGGGGAGCAGCCCGCGCGTGGGCGCGGCCAGGGTCAGGGTCAGGGTCAGGGCCAGGGTCAGGGTCAGGGCGCAGGCGAAGGTGGCGGAGCAGGCGCTCCCGACGCGCCACGCGGTCGTGGCGGTCGCGGCGAGCGCGGCGGACGCCCCGCTCCACCAGATGCGTGAACGCGGACTCAATCCTCAACAAGCAAGACTCATCCGACGCCGTCCCTCTGGGGACGGCGTCGGTCGCTTGCATGGCTCAGGCGCTGGCGCCGGCCGAGATCGCAGCGTGCAGAGTCCGCTCGAGATCCGCGGGGTCCACCGCGAAGTCCGCCGCGCCCACGGGCTGACCGCGCGAAGCGCGGTCCTCGCAGCCGCGAATCGCCGCGTAGCGGAGCCCGCATGCGCCCGCGAGCATGAAGAAACTCGGGTTCGAGATGCGCGGCGGGAGGCATTCGATGAGCGTGCCGCCTTCCGTGACATGCACGAGATGCGCAAGCGCTGCGCCATGCGGCGCGACCACGATTCCCGAGCCACGCACGGCCTCGACCTGCGAGGCGAGATCAAGCCCTTCCATGGCGACCGTCTCGAAGCCGAAACGCGCGAGGATCGGAGAGAGCTCCGCCTCGTTCGCGATCTTCCGTCGCCCGCGGCGGGCGAGGTAGATGCGGCGCTCGCCGCCGCGCTCGGAGGTCTGCCGCGCGCCAAACACGCCGCGCAGATACGCGGCGGAGCGCCGCGTCGGCTCGCAGATCGGCGCTGGCGCGCTCGTCACGAGCAACTGGTCGCACACCACCTGGTCCCCGCGGCGGATGCTCTCGACGCGATCGG
>JBIKTI010000366.1:0-3336 GCA_044348205.1 Phycisphaerales bacterium
CGGCTCCCTCTGGTGCCTCCGATGCTTGAGCGGTCGCCGCTGCGGCGGCTCCCTCTGGTGCTTCCGATGCTTGAGCGGTCGCCGCTGTGGCGGCTCCCTCTGGCGCCTTCTGCGCCGACTGGCGCCGCAGGCTGCGACTATCACTGCGACAAACGCCTGACGACACCCCGCGCCCTTCGCGTCGCAAGTCTCGGCGATCACCACTTTCGGATCGGGACATAGCCATTCGTCATCAACGGGACGGTGTCGGGGAAGATCCACGGCCTACGCCCCGACCGAGCCGCCCGCATCCCACCCTCGACCGCCAGCGCTGCGTCGATGTCCCAGATCACCCACTGCCACTCCACGCGGTCCGAGTTGGGCACGCCCGGCTCGAAAGACTCGTAGAACTCGCGCACCGTGAGGTCGAGGCTCTCCCGCAACCTCGTTGCTGCGTAAGCGGCGACCTCAGGCGTGGTGGGGAAGACGATCCACGGCTTCCAGCGCGTATCCTCGCTTGCGAGGAAGCGCTCCATGAGGTCGAGGGCCTCCCGCCCGTGGTCGACGCCCGAGGGTCCTACGAGACTCCCGTCGGAGAGCGCAGCGCGAATCGGCTCCGCCACCGTCGAGAGCATGGCCTGCCGCTTGGCCTCGAGAGACGGGGGCATCGCCCCGGGTTGCGACCACGCGTAGCCGAAGATCTCGAAGGCGACGGTCTGCGCGTAGATGGCGGAGACGATGGGATCGCTCGGATCGAAGGGCGGCGCGCGCCTCGCTCCGCCGAACTCGGCGTCGGGTTGGAATGCCGCGCGCATGTGGTCCGCGCAGTCGTCCCCGAAGCGCTGGGTCCATTCGAATCCGGGCGGCATGTTCTCCGCGACCGTCTCCAGCCTCGACTTCAACCGCTCGACGCCCTCCTTCGCGAGGCCGCTCTCGCGGCCGATCCGCTCGGCAAGCGCAAGAAACTCACGGCGCGTCCGATCGAGGCTGGCGGAGAGCCGCAGCGCAGGTTCAACCAGCTGCCACGCGTCGTGAGGCCAGGACTCGTGAAGCGCCAGCGAGGCGAATCCCTCGCTCGCAACCGGCACGCGCTCCGCGAGCAGCGCGTCAAGGCCCGTCGCCCGGATCGCCCTGAGCAAGGCCCGCATGTCGGCAACCACGGCGTCCGCCGCCTTCACCTTGCCTCCGATGCGAAGCGAGGCCTGCACGGCATCGGAAAGCTCGAGCCAGGTCACCAGTTCGAAGAGGTCGGTCGCCAACGCGGGCGCGTCGTCCGACCCGATCGCGACGCCCACACGGGCGCCTTCAGGGTCCTCCTTCATCTTCCGCAGCGCATCCAAGGCCTGCCTGTGACGATGCGCGGCCCTCTCGAGATCATCGGGACTCCGCGGAATCACCGACGCAAGCCGTGCAAACGGCTCGAGGCAGACTTCACCAGACGGCCGCGCGCCGGCGACGGGCGTGGCCTCGCGCAGGGCAACGCGCAGGCCTGCGCCGTTTGGCCACCAGATCGACGGCGAGAACGAGGCGTCACGCGATGGTTCCGCAGGCTCGACCAGAAGCGGTCCGACATCGAGCTCGAGCGTCTTCGCTCCGTCGATCGGCGCGCCGAACCGCGCGCGCAGGACTCCGAGCCCAAGTCTGGCGGAGTCTCGCGAGGCATCGGATCCGTCGAGAGCGGCCGCATCAAGCGCGCTGCAGAAGCGCAGCACCTTCGTGATCGGGGCGCCGCGGCCGCTGCGGCCGGACCCAGCTTCAGTCTCAGTTTCGACCTCCCTTTCGGCCTGCAGTTCGTCCTCGACCTCGACCTCGGCCTCGACCTCGACATCGCGCTCGACATCGGCCTCCAGCGCGCCATCGGCGATGAGCGCGTCTGCCGACCGGAGCGCTCGGAACGGGAGAAGCCTCTCCGTCGACCCGCGCTGCAGCTGCGCCTGTGCCTGCCCTGAATCACCCGACGCGGCGCCGCTCTGCGCAAGAAGCGCGAACACAAGTGCGAGAATCGTCATGATCTCTCCTCTGCGTGAGATTCTACCGCGATCGGTCGCGCCATCGATCAGCCCGCACCCGTCGATCCGCCCTGCTGCTCGAGCCCAGGCTCGCCGCCAATCGGCTCGCACTCGACACAGCCCTCTTCGAAGCGAACCTCGAGCTTGCGCGCGACGACCTTGCTCGTGGTTCGCGCGTACACCGTCCCCGTGAGTTTGGTGTAGGCCTGGACCTTCCCCTCGAGCGCGATCGTGAACTGCAACGGGCTCAGAGAGTTCGGATCTGCGGCGGGTGGACGGATACAGAGCGGAATACTCTGCAGCAACTGGTCCTTGATGTACGGCATGACCAGTTGGCCATCGCCGTTCGGGCCGCTTCCGCCGACCTCGAGCCAGAGTGGCCAAACCTGCAATCCAAGGTTCCACGATTCGATGCTTGACTCTCTGCACCACGATTGAGCGAGCGAGACCCTCCTGGTCAGGTCCTCGGGCCCGGGTTCTGCAGTCGGAGGATTCAGCTGGTTGGCCAGTCGATTCGCGAAGAAGGCATTGAGTTCAGGAGCGAGCGCCACCAGCCCACTCTGCTCGAAGGCCACCTCGGCGAGGCCGTCGCCGCGCGAACATCCCCCGTTCGCGCAGGATGGCCCTGCCCTGTTCAGCGCAAGCTCCACCTCGACGTCGGCGTCGATGATGAGCTTGGCCCTTTTGCCCCTACCTCCGAGGTATCCGCTTCCGGGGGAATAGGTGTACCTGTGCTCCCATATCGCCTCGATCGTTCCCATGCTGCGCTCGACCTCGATGCTGTTCCAACTGCCCGGGCCAAGGCTTGGGATAGGTGGGTTGTCGGCGTTGCCGTTGTTGAAGAACCAAAGCGTGTTCGTCGCCGTGAGTTGTTCCGATGCCCGTCGCGAGTTGCCACGGAGCGTGATGGGATAGTTGTCACAGTTCTGCCGCCCTTGGAGCGTCTCGACCTCGCCGTCAAAAACCGTAGGAGGCAGCAGGCTGGAATACCCATCAGCAAGTGGGAGCCAACGATGCTTCAGGCCGTGGCTCGTCCATCGGCCGCAGTGCCCCTCCGTGACGGGCTCCTCGGTGGCGGTTCCCTTGACCGGACTCGGCGACACGGCGTCGTCGGCGCCGAACGCGACGAACGAACCCGCGAGAACGAGGCAAAGAGCGGCTCTGCCTGAATTCACATTTGATCTGATCCGCATTTCGGTTCTCCAATTCCGAGGGGGGCCACTGGCTCGAACAGTACTGCCCAACTCTCCGCTCGGGGCTGTATCCCCCCCCGCCTTGTCAAGGGGCCATCATCAAAAAGGTGAAAACTTCAGACACGCGAGAATCATGTCTCTTGATTTCAAGAATA
>JBIKTI010000367.1:0-3327 GCA_044348205.1 Phycisphaerales bacterium
TGCCGTCGCCGTCCTTGCCGTCGCCGTCCTTGCCATCGCCGCCGCCATCGCCGCCTGAATTCGTTCCGCCGCCCGATCCCTGCCCGCCCGCTCCGCTCGCCAGCGCGTTCGGCATCATGGGCTCGAGAAGGAGGTCTGGCGCTATGTCGGTCGCCTCCGCGAAGCTTGCGAACGCGCCGTCCGTCATCGCGGCGATGGCTCGGACCTCGGGCCGCACGCTTCCGTCGGCGGCATAGATGCCGCTGCGCGGGTTGAGCCAGCCACGGTCGCTGCGGAGGGCAGGGTCGTAGAAGATGGATGCGCCGAGCACTTCGATCGACTCACCGAGGACGCTGCCATAGACGGCGGCCCCCGACGAGATCTCTATGGCTCGGTCAGGCATGTACACGCGGCACTTCAAGACGCTGCCGTCCGTCACCGTGGCGGATCTGGGCGCTCCAACGGGCGTCTCGGCTACGATCAACACCGATCCTGCGCCGCCAGACGGGTAGGGCGCGTGCCCGTCGGCCGGAAGGATCTCGTCGGGGAGTCTTCGTCCACCGATGTAGCTCTGCGACACGGTGATCTCGCCTTGCGCGACGATGATGAGCGAGGCGGTTGCAGCGACCTCGATTGCGGCATTCTCGAGCTGGAGGTCGCCGCGGACCACGATGAGCGTCGGGACCTGGATGCGGATCGAGCCCCCGAGGAGCTGGAGGGAGCCGTCGATGTCGAGCTGCCGCCATTGGCCAGGCTCCGTCGCGAGTTGCCTGACGAAGGCCTTCTCGCCCATGCCCATCGAGATGTCCGCGTCGGTCGCGAGGTTGAGCGGACCGCTTTCGAACTGGTTCAGGAAGTCCTCGCTCGAAGTCGCGGTCTGCTGCTGCGGCTTCGGCGGTGCGACGATGGGAATCACATGGATGTCGTGCGGAACACGCGTGACGCCGCTCGCGACATCTGTGCCGAGCGCCTCGTTCGAGTCCGCGAAGGCCCCCGCGTCGAGAAGCGTGTGCCCGAGCGCAGTCGAGCCTGCGTCAATGACGACATCGGCCTGACGCCTGTCGAATGTGCCGATGACGAGGGGCTCCGAGAGACCTGTGGTCGGCGCGGTCTGCCACGCGGCGATCGTGCTTCCGACGCCGTCCTGCGTCAAGACCCGAATGCGGGTGCTCGGGCTCGGCATCGCTGCGAAGACCGCGAACTCGGAGAGATCGAGGTCCGCCCGCGCCACGATGTCCGCCTGCGTGAGCTGGCTGACGGAGCGCGCGGTCTGCGTGATGTTCCCGACCGTCGCCTGTGTGACCGTGACAAACGCGCGCGTGGACCCCGTGACGGGTCCGCCCGTCTCGAGGTCTTGGATCTCCGCCCTCAGCATCATGCCGCCGATGTTCACCGTCTCGAAGAGCGGTATTGGTTCGGCGTTCCCGTCGTTTCCGACGAAGAGGCTCGTGTCCTCCACGATCTGCTCCACGAGATCGAGGCCGCCCGCGGCCGCAGCGCGCGCGGCCGCGTTGCGGGCCACGGTGTCGTTCGAGGTGGACGCGGCATCACGCGTCGAGGCGATCGTGACACCGAGAAGGGTCGCGGCCGCCACTGCGACGAGTGCGAGGATGAAGGCGACTCCGCGCGTGGCGCGTCGTTCGAGGTGCTTCATTGCAATGGCTCCTCGAGGAATGGCGGTGAAAGCGAGATCGCGGCCGAGAAGCCGTCGATCGTCACGGAGATCCTGGCCTGGCCCTCGGGCACGCCGTTCGTGGTGATGGCGACCTCGTCGATCCCCTCTGCGAGGATGTGGCGCAGCAGGCGCCCCTCGTTGCGCTGCTCCTCCATCAGGGCGATGTAGTCGGTCGAGCTCAGCGGAAGCTCCGCGTTCAGCTTGTAGCTCTCGCGGAGGAACGCGGGGTCGACGAACTCGTAGACGAGTTCAGCCGTCGCCTCGTCGAAGCG
Organism: Phycisphaerales bacterium; assembly: GCA_044348205.1. Lineage (GTDB taxonomy): Bacteria > Planctomycetota > Phycisphaerae > Phycisphaerales > SM1A02 > QWPT01. The sequence goes on from JBIKTI010000367.1 coordinate 1,927, forward strand.
GACGATCCCGAGCTCGCTGAGGTGGACCGATCGGCTGGGCACGGTGTCGGAGAGCCAGATCGCCGCAGCGCCTGGATTGGCCTCGAGCACCCAGCAGAAGCCCGGCGCGAGCATGGTGAGGCGCCTCGTGGCCAGCGTCGACTCGATCGCGGGGTCGTTCATGTTGGTGCGGGCGTCGGTGCCGGCCGCGAACGCGCTGAGGAACCCCGAGATGGCGACGCCCACGACGCCCATCAGGAGCACCGCGAACATCACCTCGATGAGCGTGAACGCGCGGCGGATCCGCGCGCGCGTGCGAACAAGGATGGGCGCCTTCGCGTGCATGTCAGCCTCCGCCTCCCTGCGTCGTCGAGAGCGGGACGGGCCGCTCCATGCGCACGAGGAGGTCGCCGTCGGCGTCCGTGACGGTCGCCACGAGGTTGCTGATGCGAAGCGTCACGATCTGGTCGTCCGCGGGGTTGCCCGAGGTGCTCGGGATCGTGAAGTCGACATCGATCTCGTTCGCCGTGACGGCGATGATGCAGTCCGTGAGCGCCTCGCCACCGAGCGCGTCGGAAAGCGCCTCGGAGCTCGGGATGCTCTGTCCCGCCTTCACAGCGTCGGACGCCACCATGAGCGCGCGCTCCGCCTCGACGGCCGCGAGCGCCTGGCGACGGGAGAAGAGGCTGGCGCTGTCCGTCGACGCAAGGAGCTCGAGCGCCGCGAGCGCGGCGATTCCGAGGATCGCCGCCGCGAACACCACCTCGAGGAAGGTGAGCCCGCGGCGCAGGAGTCCGCGTCGTGGCACGCGGTGCGCGCGGGGCGTTGCAGCGGGGAGCGGGGAATGGCTTGTCATGCGCGTGCTCCATTCGCCAGGCGAGGAGGCCCGGGAGTTCACTCGACACGGGCATCGTTCGCGCTCGTCGCGCACGAAGCCGTGTCCTTTCAGAGATCGGCGCGATCGTGCGCCGTGTGAAGCGGGTGCGGCCGCATCGGCGGCCCCATCGACTTCCGAGTCGGCGTGGGGCGTTCCTTCCGACTGGCACGGTCGTTCCGATTGAGCGGGCAGTGCCGGAAATGTCGGGCCGCGGGCTGCGGTGGGCCCTCGGCGACGCGGTCAGTGCTTCGCGAAGAACTCCGCGCGCACGGCGTTGCGTTGGCGCTCGATGTCCGCGAGCGCGGACATCGGGTTCGTCGGTGGCGCGGGCGGCAGGGGGCTCGCGATCGGAAAGTTGGTCGCGATGCGCAGATTGCTGTGCGGGCGCCTGCGGTCTGTGAAGAAGATCTTGATCGGATAGGTCTTGCCTTCCTCGAGGCCGAGGCGGTTCATCTCGACGATCTGCCAGGTCGCGCCGTGCATGCCGCCGAGGTCGACCGCGAGCTTTCCGTCGACGAACATCCACAGGTCGTCGTCGGCGAAAA
>JBIKTI010000368.1:0-3310 GCA_044348205.1 Phycisphaerales bacterium
GCGGCGTGCTCGCGAGGTAACTGAGCGAGATCTGCGGGTCACCCGCAAGCGCGCTCGGCGCAAGCAGGACGGCGGAAACGGCGACGGACGCTGCAGCGAGCTGACGCATGGAAATCTCCTCGGGTGAAGAGCGGAGCGTCGGCGCAGCGAGTCAAGGCGCCGTCACGGCTGCGTCAGCGTCGAGTCAAGATGACATGCGGCCTGGTCGTGCCGGCGATCAGCCAAGCAGGTTTCTCACGGAGGCACGGAGGCGCGGGGGCAGACAGGCCTGGTCACTCATCCGTTTCGTCCGGCGCGCGTCTGGACTGAGAGAGTGGCCCTCTTCTCCGTGCCTCCGTGCCTCCGTGAGAGACTCCCTCTCGCCAGCAGCACGCGCGCTCACCAGGTGTAGGTCACCGTGTAGCTGATGTCTGCCTTCCCCTCCGCGGGGATGTCGAGGTCGAACGCGATGGTGCCCGAGTCGATCTTGGTGAAGCCTCGGTTCTGCATCGTGATCTTCCAGTTCGACCAGCGGTAGAGCGGCTCGATCACGCGCACCTTCTGCGCAACGGCCTTCTGGTTGCGCACCTCGATGCGGAAGGTCTCGGTCATGCGCTTCGCGGCGCTGTCGATCGAGAAGTCGGTGCGCGTGCGCTCGCCGACCACGTCGAACGCCTCGCCGAGCCGCACCTTGACAGTCTCGTTGCGCGGCGTGTGCGAGATGATGTCCTCGCCGATGAACTCGAGCGTGCCGTCGGCATCGTCCATCTTGTAGCAGCGGATCTTGCCCGCGGGCATGGGCATGCCGAGCGAGTTCTCCTCCTTGTTCTCGAAGCTGACGAAGATCGAGGGCTTCGCCTGCATGGTGTTGCCGAAGAATTCGCGCTCGAGGACGGGGATGTTGCCTCCGCCGAAGCCGCCGACGCCAGCGAGGAAGTTGAAGACGAGCTCGCGCTTCAGCGTGAAGCCCTCGACCGACGGGAAGAGCGCGATCTGCTGCGTCGAGTTCTGCGCCACATCGGTGCGGCGCGGCAGCGTGTAGAGGTGGAAGTCTGCGAAGGCCTTCGACTCGAAGCCACCCGCGTCCGCCATCGCCATCGCCTCCTGGCGCACGGCGCGCCCCATCATGCCGCCGCGCGCCTCGACCTTCTGCACATCGCCCGCGACGAGCTTGAGCTCCGCGTTCGGATACGACGCGCCCGAGAGGTTCATCAGCGTCACCCACGCGGAGATGCTTCCCGCGGTGTCGCTCTCGTCGATGACGATGTTGTAGTCGGCGCGCCAGGTCATGCCGCTCGTCTGGTAGGTCGTGCGCACGAGGTGGTCGCCACCCGTGTCGCTCGCGAGCTTCCACATCAGGGTCGGCTTCGTGAGGAGGCCACCCGGGAGTTCACCGAGCTGCACCTGCCCGCCCTGCGGCACGATGCGCACGCCGTCCTTCGTCTGAAGGACGAGCTGCCCCATGTTCGCACTCAGGAGTTCGCCCGTCACATTCGACACCGAGTCGCCCATCGGCACCGCCACCGTGATCTCGCGGCCGATGTAGCGTTCCATCAGCTTCGCGGGGCTCACGAGGTCGAACTGGAAGTTCTGCTCGAGCACGGAGGTCGACGGGTCGTCGAGATCGTTGAAGGAGACCGTGGTCGGGTCGATCCACGCGGCGACATCGGTGAAGGCGAGCGTGCCGATTCCCTTCGGCACTGCGACCTTGCGCACGACCTTCACGACGCCGTAGCCGGGCACGCCCCAGACATTGTCCATGCCGCCCATACGCTGCTGCTGGATGAAGCGCTGTGGGTCGAAGCCTGCTGGGTCGGCCGACGAGTAGACCGTGAGCGACACGCCCTCGGCTGGCTTCTCGACGAGCTTCTCGACGCGCTTCTCGACGGGGCGCTCGGTGGACGCCGCTGGCACGGTCGCGGCGAGGTTGCTGGCGGCAAGGCAGGACGCTGCGACGGTCGAGATGAACAGGCTCATGGTGGTCTCCGAGTGTGGCGCGGGGCGCGCGGGACGCGCGCGAACGGCTCGCGCGGCACGGTACATGACGATCGGTTCGGACGCGTCTCCGCGCGAGGGCATTCGCCCTTGGATTCGCGAGAGAAGTCCCACGAGGTCCGCGCGTTCCAGCAAACTTCCCCGCAAGCAGCCCCGCAAGCAGCGATGCGCGGGTCAGTTCGTGCCCGCGAGGCGCCGCACCACCATCATGAAGCCGCGCTTCATGGAGGCGTGCATGAGGAAGCAGGCGAGCCCGTAGAGGACGCAGGCGATCACCGTGCCCACCACGAGGCTCGTGCGCATCGCGATCGGGTCCTTCATGCTCTCCTCGACGGAGGAGACAGGGCTGACGGTCGCGAAGAGCATGTTGAGCGGGCTCGCGGCCGCTGCGGCGGCGCCCACATAGGGAACGCTCGCGCCGAGCGCGGTGGCGCAGGTGCCGAGGACGATTCCGAGGAGGCCAAGGACGCCGATCGCGGCCATCACGGAGCCGATGGTGCCCTTTGTGCGCAGCGACCACTGCAGCCCGACCATGATCGCGAACGCCGTCACGGCGATGAGATCGACGAGGACGAGGATCGCGCCCTCGGGGAGGACCACTGGACCAGTAACCGTGGCCGTGAGGAACGGTTCCGTCACCATCACGCCCTGCGCAGCGCCGAAGCCGTCGAAGAGGACATAGAGCGACACCGTGCCGAGCGTGACGAACGGGACGAGGAGCATCGGCACGAGGAACTGCACGATTCCCCGCAGTTTCCCAGAGAGATACGGCCCGGGCTGGATCGGCGTCGTGAGCAGGATGTCGAGCGTGCCGTCCTCGCGCTCGCGGCTGACGGCGGTCGCGCTCACGCTGACGGCGGTGAGCAGGACGACCGCGATCTCCGCGCCGACGACTCCGAGGAGCGCGAGTCGCAGGTCCGCGGAGTTGATCGTTCCCTGGTGATGGAGCCCGCACAGGACGAGCCCGACGCAGGCGCCGAGCCCGAGGAAGACCCAGCGGCCGAACATTCCCGCCACCGACTGGGAGCGCAGCATGTTCTCGCGCCATGCGATCGGGTTCGCACCGACGCGCCGCGACTCGCGCGTGCCGCGCGCGCCTGCACCCGTGCCGAGGACCGCGCGCCACCACGAGACGCGTGGGCCGCGCGTGCCGATCACGCGCAGGCGCAGCGTCGACCAGAGCACCATCGCCACGCTCACAAAGCCCGACAGCAGGCAGAAGCTCCGCGCGGGCGTCTCGTAGAGCGGCGCGAACGGCGTGAACGGCGCCGTTCCAGGGGCGTACGGCACATAGTTCGTCGAGTTGAGCGAGCTCTCGAGGGCGAGGAACGGGTTG
>JBIKTI010000369.1:0-3288 GCA_044348205.1 Phycisphaerales bacterium
GCCTCGATGCGCTCGCGGGCGTAGTGGATCGTGGTGCGCCGCGACGCGTGCACCAGCACGATCGCCTCCGCCTTCCACACGCGCAGCAGGCGCACGATGTCGTCGATGTGGAGGTGCATGCCCGTCTTGGCGCGGTCGGCATGCTCTGGCTCGAAGAATGTGCACTCGCTGATCACGATCCGCGCGTCCGCGAACTCGTCGCGCACGAGGAACTCGCCGGGAGCCGTGTCGCCCGTGTAGGCGATGAGCGGGATGTCGGTCTGGCGCGTGATCTCGATGCCGCGACCGCGCAGCTCTCGCAGCTTCTCCTGCGGAAGATCGCGGAACTCCTCCTTCAGCTTGCTGCGGCGCTCGAGCGCAACGAACCCGAGGCTCGGCACCGTATGCCGCGTGGCGATGGCGCGGAGGCGGATGTTGTTCTTGATCTCGAGATCCTCCTCGGGCGCGAGCGCGTGAATCTCAAAAGGCGTGCGCTGCCGCTCGAGCGGTTCCCACGCGCGCATCATGCCGCGGAGGTGCGGCTCGAGCTCGGGGTGGCAGATGCAGCGGCCCACGGGCGGCTTCGGCTTGCCTTCGGGCTTGCCGTCGACCTTCTCGGGCATGTGCGTCTCGCCGCCGATCTTCTGGAAGTAGCGCTGGCTGAACCAGTACGGCAGGCCGCCGAGGTGGTCCATGTGGGCGTGCGACAGCGCAATCGTGGGCGTGCTCAGCACGGCGCGCGTGCAGAGGCCGATGTCGAACGCGAGGTCGAGCTCGGGAATCTGGATGACGGTCTGCTCGCCCGCGACGCTGATCCCCTGGACGCGATAGGGCGGGAGGTAGAGGAAGCCAAGCTGGCCCTCTCTGGCGGGGGGACTCGGAAGCACGCGGGAACTCCTTCGCCCGGGCTTTCGCCCGAGTGGGATGCTGGTTGGGAGGCACGCCCGCTCGTCGGAGCGGAGCCCTCGCGATGCAAGGTAGGGGTTGTGGGAAAGGCGGTCAAACAGCGCTGGTGGCCCGTCTGGTGCGCCTATGCGGCCTGTGCGGGGGCGGGTTCTGTTCTGACAGCGCTTCGAGGGCAAGTTCGGCGACGCCCTGTCCGATGGCATTGCCATGATGGACGACGCGCCACGGGCTCCCTTGCGGAGCCGCTTCTCCGACGACCCGGAGATGCGGGCGCTCGTGGTCTGGTTCCTCGAGGACCTTGGCCGTCGCGTCGGAGCGATCCGCGCCGCCATCGACCTCCACGACGCGACCTCGCTGCGCATGCTGGCGCACCAGCTTGCGGGCTCTGCGGGAGGCTACGGCTTCGATTCGATCGGCCATGCCGCGCAGGAGCTCGAGCGGGAACTCAAGTCCGTTGAGCCCGCGCGGGCCAGGAGCGGCGTCGGCGTGGGTGCGGACATGGGCCGCGCGCTGGCCGATGAACTCGAGCGCGAGGGGCGACTCTCCGTGCTGACCGAGAAGGCCGAGGACCTGATCGCGCTCTGCCGTCGCGCGATCGAAGCGAACGGAGCTGCGTCATGAACAGCGTTGGAAATGCGCAGGAGTTCAGGCAGCGCTCGCCACGGGTGCTCCTCATCGACGACTCCGAGCTCATGCACAGGCTGCTTCGCTCGCGCCTGCAGCTCGAGCAGGTGGAGATCCAGTGCGTGTCGGACGGCGAGGCGGGCATCGAGCTTGCGCTCAAGCTCCATCCCGATGTCATCCTCCTCGACATCGACCTTCAGGGGATCGACGGCTTCGAGGTCCTCCAGCGCCTGAAGGAGGATGCGCGCACCCGCGACATCGCGGTGATCTTCATCAGCGCGAGCACGGAGACGATGGACCGCGTGCGGTGCCTCGACCTCGGCGCGATCGACTTCGTCGCGAAGCCCTTCGAGATGGCCGAGCTGAAGGCGCGCGTGCGCTCTGCGATCCGCGTGCAGCAGCTGCTGCGCATGCTCGCGCAGCGCGCGCAGCTCGACGGCCTCACCGCGCTCTGGAACAGGGCCTTCTTCGACCAGCGGCTCCAGTGCGAGGTCACGGCCGCGCGCCGTCACGGCACGCCGCTCTCGCTGATCCTGAGCGACATCGACCACTTCAAGTCCGTGAACGACCGCTATGGACACCCGTTCGGCGACGAGGTGCTCGCGTTCTTCGCCACGGTGATCTCGAGCAGGCGCTCGACCGATGTCTCCTGCCGCTATGGCGGCGAGGAGTTCGCCATCATCCTCCCCGAGACGGCCGCGCGCGAAGCGATTGCGGTCGCGGACCAGATGCGACGGGGGTTCGAGGAGCATCGCTGGCGCCGGTATCCCGACCTTGTCCTCACGGCGAGCTTCGGCGTGGCCGACCTCACCATGATCCCCGAGGAAGGCTCGGCGGGGGACCTGCTCGCGCGCGCCGACCTCGCGCTCTACGGCGCCAAGCGCGGCGGACGCAACCGCGTGTCGACCGAGGGAATGCCGCTGGCGGCGTGAGATCGGATGAACGCGAATTCGCGAGCGCATGCGGCCACACGCGCGGGCTGCGGCGTGTCACAATCGCACCGTGGCGAACCTCGTCGACCAGGCCATCTGCATCCGTCACTGGGACTGGTCCGAGACCTCGCAGACTGTGAGTCTCTTCTGCCGTGCAAGCGGCATCTTGCGTGGCCTCGCGAAGGGCGCGCGGCGCGAGCGCGGCAGCTTCTCAGGCGGCATCGACCTCCTCGCACGCGGCGAGGTGGTCGCCGTGGTCAAGCCCGACCGCGAGCTGCAGACGCTGACCCAGTGGACGCTGCTCCAGATGTTCCGCAGGCCGCACGACGACCTCGAGGCGAACCTCACGGGGCTGGCCATGGCGGAACTCGTGCATCGGTTCCTGCCGCCCGCCGTGCCGCACGAGCGGCTCTTCGACGCGCTGCTCGCAGCGCTCGACGCGCTCGAGGGCGGCGAGCGGCCCGCGCCTGAACTCCTGACCTTCTTCCTGCTTCTTCTGCGCGAGACGGGTCATGAGCCGCGGTTCGACGACGCGGGGATTCCCGCGAACGCGCTGGCCTTCGACCCCGAGGCCGGCGGCATCGTCGACCATCGCACGCATGCCCGCGCGTGGCGCATGCGGCCCGGAACGGCCGCGGTGCTCGCGCAGGTCGCGACGGGGGAGCCCGCGGACGCGTGCGACCCGGACGCCGTCGATCGCGCGATCCGACTTCTCGGAGCCTACGCACGGGCGATCGTGGGCGATGGGTTCTCGACCCTCGACCTCCTCGCATCGGCCGCGCGACGCAGCGGCGCAGCCTGAGCGTGGCGGGCGGGCCGACGCTGTCCTCCACGCGGCGTCCCCAGC
>JBIKTI010000533.1:0-3280 GCA_044348205.1 Phycisphaerales bacterium
GGTCCGCGTCCCCTCCATGGGGATGTCGGTTCCTCGAGGAGAGGTGACAGAGTGGTCGATTGTGCAGCACTGGAAATGCTGTGTGCGGGAAACCGTACCGGGGGTTCGAATCCCCCCCTCTCCGCTGAAAAACCCTGGTTTCCCCAGGGTTTTTCGCATTTATGGCCAATTGCTTTGGATTTCCTGCACGTCCATGCTTGCAGGTGCTGCGTCGTCTAGTGCGCTGCCTTGGTACCTGGATATTCGTTCAGTGAGTCGCCAGAGTCGCCTCAGAACCCTCGTTTTTCCTGGGAAAACAGGTGGTTTTGCAGCAGAGGGGGTAGGATTCGAACTCGTGGGGGACGGTTGCTGAGCGGATGAACTTCAGTGAATAACTCCCGTGATCAGATTCTTCATTGACTCCGTCAGGGTGTATGGGAATCAATTTAGGTTACGGATTCATGAAGGAGGTTTCAGCCATGGTGATTTCTTCAGACCAAAACCGAAGGCCGTTGGGCCTATTTGTGGACCAAGCCACACCGTTGCTTTACACGTCGCTAATCGAAACTTTTCGAGTTCGCCACGACAGTCCTCGGACAGCATAGGCGTATGTTCACTGGATACGCCGATACCTTTTGTAACACCAATTCAAGCATCCTCGGCTTCTCAAGGAAAGCGATGTAAATCACTTTTTGACCTGTTTCGCTGTCAATGACACAGTGTCGGCCTCCACTCAAAACCAAGCATTGTCAGCGATCCTGTTTCTTTATGAGCATGTGCTCAAGCAACCCCTCGATCGTAAAGTCACAAACACAGGCATGTGGGACGACTTCGCTGGCGTATTTGGACTTTGACAGATGGACATCCACACTCTCGCGTCACAAAGCGGCGATTCACATTTGGTCGGCTATACATTCACAGACGGTCGCCTTGCTGTTGTGCTGCGCGTACCAGAACTATCGGAATCGAGAGTATGTGTTACGGTCCCAACAGATCGAGTTTATGCGGACGTTCCTGCCGATGATTCCTCGCCCTATCGCACGTGTTTTGTCGAACTTGCAGCGGTTGATCAGCATGTCGATGTCAACGCGGACGGCATTATTGTTCCCTCCGCGGACTTTGGTTCGTTGATGCGGCAAGTTCGCGGGGGCTTTGGCCTGACATTTGGTTTGCGTATACGCAATTGCCCGTACTTGCTTCGGTTTCTTGGGTCCCGGCCGCTTGTGGCTTGCATCGTTCGCGATCAGCATGACATTCAATGTGCGCCGTGTTCCGACGAAAGCAGCGAACCAAACGGTGAACCGAAGCCGCCGATCACGCGGGACTTGAAATCATAGTCTTTTGGCGCCGGCCCGTTTACCGCCAGCGTTAGCCATTTCCCGCATCTCACCATGAACAGCGCCGTTTCTTTTCTCCTAGTCACTCTGCTGACACGCATCGCAATAGCGGATCCGTTGTCTGCCATCGACACTGACAGTCTCTGGCGCGCGCGGGAAGCAGTTGTGCCGCAGCGGCATTCCCGTGCTATCGAAAAGTTGGCCGACACGGCCCGGCGGATATCGCTGGAGTGCTCCTTGTGGAATTGAAGCGGACTCTGGGGCTCAGCAAGGTAATGCAGGTTCCTCCCGGTGTCCAGCCTGCGGACTACGCCTTTGGAGTGTCTCGACGGGAGCGGTTGGATATGCGCTTTGCAACAACTGATGGAGTGGCGGCGGCGCTCCAGAGCCTCGACCTCTATACGCCCATCTCCGACGCCACGAAGCATCCGATTATCATCTGGATTCATGGTGGGGGCATGAAGGCGGGCGCCAATGCCCAGCAAGGCATCACGAATCTTAATCCCGATGTTTTTCTCGCTCGTGGCTTTGCTTTCGCAAGCCTCAACGACAGGCTCGCGCCGGCACACCGACACCCGGCCGCGTGTGAGGGCGTCGCCGCAGCCGTTGCTTGGCTGCACGATCACGCCAAAGAGTTCGGCTTGAGTGGCGTTCAGGGGGCGCTTTGGGGGCCGTTCTGGCGATTGCCATCCTCGGGCCACGACGCCCGTACGAATTCACCGGCCAAGGGGTCGGCCGGGTGAAATGTGGCTCGGCCAACGCCAACCGGAAATTTGCCGAATACGCGCAAAAGTACGCCCAGCTGAAAGCCGAGGTCCAGGGCCTGGTGGCCCAGCTGCGCACGGGTTCATGACTGGCCCTTTGCAGGTTGGGCCGGTTGGGGAGCTTGACCAGGCTTGACCTCAATTCGAGTACGAAGCCTTGGCTGGAACTTCATTAGAGTTCAAGTCTGCTGACATGTTATCTGGTCCGCATGACTTGTTTGGGTGGATAAACTGCGACCCACATACATATGAATTTCCTTCTTGGCAGGCTTATTGCCCCACGTGAATATCAGTGTCACTCGGGCTTGGCTCACCTGGTGAAAGCGACTGCTCATGATTCATACCTCAGGTCCCGTCACGTCATCTGAGTGGATAACTTCGATTGACATTCTTCGTGGCTTTGCCTTGCTCGGCATTCTGACGATGAACATTCTGTCGCTGGGCCTGCCCAGCACAGCACGACTCAACCCCAACGTGGCTGGTGGATTCACAGGCATCAATTGGGTCGCATGGCTTGTCGGGTACTTTTTGTTCGATGAGAAGATGATTACGATCTTTTCCATGCTGTTCGGTGCGGGCCTTGTACTGATGACGGCTCGATCGAATCAGCAGGGAAGATCACCAGCCCACCTTTATTTTCGGCGGGTGGGCACCCTTCTGTTGACCGGACTGATTCATGTATACTTGACTTGGGATAGCGACATTCTCGTATCGTACGCCTTCTGTGGAATGGTGGCCTACCCGCTGCGAAAGCTCTCTCCCCGAACGCTCTTGATGATCGCCGTTCTGGTCGTGGTGCCCTCGGTACCGCTGACCGCAGCCGTTTCGACGTTGTTTCGGTCACTTCGGGAAGCGTCCGTTCGAGTTCAAGAGGCCGAGCAGCAGGGCGAACCCGTATCGCCTGAAGACAAGGAACTGGCCGAAGGCTGGGACGGCATCCGAAAGGCATTCCATCCCACACCAGCGGAGGTGGCTGAAAAGATCAAGGAAAACCGAGAGGCGTCCTACTGGAAGCTGGTCGTCAAGAATGCGCCAGAAGCATTCGGAATCCAGACCACGGTATTCGGAAGTGCCTTTGTCTGGACCGTCACAGGCCGCATGCTGATCGGAATGGCATTGATGAAACTGGGTGTGTTCTCAGCGGCCAGGTCGATCCGTTTTTATGCACTGCTGGCGTTGTTTGGTTACGGCGTCGGTTGG
>JBIKTI010000370.1:0-3275 GCA_044348205.1 Phycisphaerales bacterium
CTGACTCCGGGGTACGTAGGAATCTATTCCTCGCCCTTTCGCCACTCGTGTATTGCTACACGCGTTCGACTTGCATGTTTTAGCCATGCCGCCAGCGTTCAATCTGAGCCAGGATCAAACTCTTCAATAAGTTTTTTAGCAGCTTTCGCTGCGTACCGTTGAAGGTTTGCCCGGCCAAACCGACGATCTATTCGATTCGTCGGCCGGTCGTTCTCTCGGTTCCATCACTTGCGTGCCGAGAGTGGTGGACGGCAAATCCACCATTCTTTGATGAACATCACTACCAGTCGAGATCTTGCGACTCGAACTGACAGCGACCACTGGAATTGATCATTGTCTTTGGCATCACGGAGGATGTTCATCTGCCGCCACAATAGTGGCAGCGATTTGCGCATTGGTTGCCGGCCGTGCCGGACAACGTGCGCGAAACATCCTCGCGGCGTTCCAACTGCTGACTTGTCAAAGAAACGGCGGCCGGAGCCGCGCCCGCAACTGCAATCAGTCGCGGGTCGAGGAGTGTAGCGAAGCCAAGAGGGCTGTCAACCCTCTTGAAGCGTTGGCCTCGGCAAATTGCAAAGGTTTTCAGGCGCGTTCCGCCACGCGCCCGAGAACCGTGAAATCAAGACAGTTTCCTGTCCGAGAACGGAGTTTATCCTGACCATAGTGGACCTGCAACCTTTCGTGACGCCCGAGAACGATGCTGGATCGCTTTCTCAGGGCCCACCGCGGGCACGGAGCGGCAGGTTGTCCACAATCGACCCATCTGCGATTCACGGTCGGGGGCTGCGGCGATCCCCGTGGCGGCCAGGCGGGTCGGTGGCAGCGACGCACGCGGCCACCATCCAGGCGATGCCCGCAGCGCGGAGAAGCCTGGAAGCCTCCGCCAGGGTTGAGCCAGTGGTCCGTACATCATCGACGACGAGCACGGTCCTGCCGCTGAGCCTGCGTCCTGCGCGCGTCACGGCGAATCGACCGCTCCGATCGAGTCGATGGCCCCTCCCGCCTCCCGTTTGACGCAGCGCGAGGCGGACCCGGAGCGCGCGAACGCACGGAACACCAAGTTCGGCGGCAACCGCGCTGGCCAGCCGCTCCGAGTGGTCGATACCCCTGAGAAGGCGCCTGATCGGGTGCGTCGGAATGAACGCGACGGCGTCCGGTTGCCGCATCGACTCAGACGCGCATGCGTCTCGAACCTGCGCGCCGAGCTCGCGACCGAGGCAGTCCGCCATGCGCACCCACGCACGCCGCTTGATCGCGGGCACCCATTGGGAGAGTGGTGGCGCATATCGCCCGAGCCGCACCAGCGACGCATAGGGAAGCGTGCGTCCTCGGCAGGCGGAGCACCCATCCCTGCGGTCCTCGAACGGCACGAGCGTCGTGCCGCACCGAATGCAGAATCGATCGACCTCGTCGCGCGACCAACCCGCGGCCGCGATGAGCGCTGTTGGATCGGGCATGCGTGAACCGAAGATCGCGTCCTCGAGCCCGCGCAGCATGATCGCCCGCTGGGCGGCCCTTCGCGCCGCGCGCTCGGCGCGATAGACGCTGCGTGCCACAGCGCTGGCGGCGCGAAGCGCGCGGACTGAAGCGACATCCCGTGCGCGATCCGAGCCAGCGACGGTCTTCCCTCTCTCCAGCATGTCCTCCCCCTTCCGTTCTTTGCGTGGAACCTCCGCTCTCCACGACGCCGACGATCATGCCCGCTGAGTCGTGTGGAGATGCGCCGAATGTACTGCGACTCCGACCGCAAAAACGAAAGTGCCGCAGTTCTGCAGGACAGAAATGCGGCACTTCGGCGCACCCTCTCGGCGCGTCACTGCATGTGGGCGGTCGTCACGCCATCATCTTGCGAAGCACTGTGTTGAGGATGCCGCCATTGCGGTAGTACTCGACCTCGACCGGCGTGTCGACGCGGCAGAGCGTCTCGAACTCGACCTTGCTGCCGTCGGCGCGCGTCGCGACGACCTTGATGTTCTGCCGCGGCTTGAGGTCGGACGGGATGTGGACATCGAAGGTCTCGTCGCCCTTCAGCCCGAGCGCGTTGCGGTCCTGCCCCGCGAGGAAGGTCAGCGGCATCACGCCCATGCCGACGAGGTTCGAGCGGTGGATGCGCTCGAAGCTCTCGGCGACGACGACCTTCACGCCGAGCAGGAAGGTGCCCTTCGCGGCCCAGTCGCGCGACGAACCCATGCCGTAGTCCTTGCCTGCGAGGACGACGAGCGGAATGTTCTTCGCCTTGTAGTTGACGCTCGCGTCGTAGATCGCCTTCACCGTGCCGTCTGTGAAGTCGGTCGTGACGCCACCCGTGGTGCCGGGCGCGAGCTCGTTCTTGATGCGGGTGTTCGCGAAGGTGCCGCGGGTCATGACGCGGTCGTTGCCGCGGCGCGAGCCGTAGCTGTTGAACATCGCGGGGGCGACGCCGTTCTCGACGAGGAACTTGCCGGCGGGGCCGTCCTTCTTGATGTCGCCGGCAGGCGAGATGTGGTCGGTCGTGACCGAGTCGCCGAGCTTCGCGAGGCAGCGCGCGCCCACGACCGAGGTGATGGTGCCCGCTTCCTTCTTCATCTCGACGAAGAACGGCGGCTCCTGGATGTAGGTCGACTTCGCGTCCCATGAGTACATCTCGCCGCCGCCGGTCGCGATCTTCTGCCAGGCGTCCGAGCCCTTGAAGACATCGGCGTACTCCTTCACGAACTGGGCGCGGGTGACGAACTGGTGCACCGCGTCCTCCACTTCCTTGGCGGAGGGCCAGATGTCCTTGAGGTAGACGGGCTTGCCGTCCTTCGTGGTGGCGATCGGGTCCTGCTGGAGATCGATGTCGACGGTGCCCGCGATCGCGTATGCGACGCAGAGCGGCGGCGAGGCGAGGTAGTTCGCCTTCACATCCTGGTGGACGCGCGCCTCGAAGTTGCGGTTGCCGGAGAGGACGCTCGCCACCGCGAGATCGCCTTCCTTGATCGCGGCGCCGATGTGGTCGGGCAGCGGGCCGGAGTTGCCGATGCAGGTCGTGCAGCCGTAGCCGACGGTGTTGAACCCGACGGCGTCGAGGGATTCCGTGAGACCCGCCGCGTTCAGGTACTCGGTGACGACCTTCGAGCCCGGCGCGAGCGAGGTCTTGACCCACGGCTTCCGGGTGAGGCCAAGCGCGGCGGCCTTCTTCGCGACGAGGCCTGCGCCGATCATCACGCTCGGGTTCGAGGTGTTGGTGCAGCTCGTGATCGCCGCGATGACGACCGAGCCGTGCTTGAGCTGGAACTCGTTGCCTTCCGGGTCGC
>JBIKTI010000371.1:0-3274 GCA_044348205.1 Phycisphaerales bacterium
GCCGGATGGAGCCGGATGGAGCCGAGTGGAGCACCCCGTCGCAGCCGGGCGCGAAACGAGGACAGGGGCGCAAGCAAGAGCGATGGCAATGGCATGACGATCTCCTGAAGGGGAGGTTCAAGCGGCGATGTGCAACGGGGCCGCGCGTGTACGGCGCGCGCGCGGCGATGCGATGAAGTTAATCCAATCCCTCCCCCCGTCAAGTGAAATGATGACGATTCAGAGGAATGTCGTCTGAGCGCGGCCCGCACCGCGAGTGCGGTGCGCCGCTTGGACAAAGGTGGAGGCGAGCGCGGCCTGGGCGCACCAAAGGGAGCGGCCGCAGCCGCGAGAGTTTGCACGACGCACCCCAAGCACCAAGGGGAGCGGCCGCAGCCGCGAGAGTTTGCACGACGCGCCCCAAGCACCAAAGGGAGCGGCCGCAGCCGCGAGAGTTTGCACGACGCGCCCCAAGCACCAAAGGGAGCGGCCGCAGCCGCGAGAGTTTGCACGACGCGCCCCAAGCACCAAAGGGAGCGGCCGCAGCCGCGACCGCTCAAGTCACGCGCCGCCGCACTCGGGGCACGCGGCGCCGGGCGCGAGGCCCTTGCGCGGGTAGCCGCAGCGAGAGCACCTGTCGCCTCGCCCGCGGACCTTCGCGAAACCCCACCGCGCGGCGCGCGAGACGCCGACGCCCGCAAGCGTGAGCGGCACGCCGAGGATCAGCGAGTTTGCGAGCAACGGAAGCCAGAGTGGCTTCCATGGAAGACCGGTGGCGGGGAGGAGTTCGACCCGATACGCCAGTGGGTCATCGACGACATCTGCGCCGATCCCGCTCGACCAGTGGTGTGGCGGCTTGGGCTCGCGCTCATCCATGAGATCCGCCGACGACTCGTCAAGGCGTGATCCGTGCACGATGAAGCAGCGCAGTGGCCATCCATACAGCCGCGTCTCGTCGACACGAATCATGCACGCGTCGGGGGACCCAGTCCCTTCCCGCGCATCGCCGCCGCTGCGGTCACCCGGCGGCACGAGCGGAAACTGCGGACGAGGGTGCTCGAGGAGCATTGCGGCGACCGTCGCAGTGTCGCCGGGAAGCATGCCCGTGCACTCTCGCGAGAAGTGCTTGGGAATCCACTCCGGTGTGATCTCTACAGGCGTCGCACTCCCGGGCGCCCCATGACGCCTCAGTCGACTGAGATCGGAAAGGGCGTCATCGCGTCGGAACGACCAGCAATCCTCCACGCCGTGAACGGACTCGATCCAGACGGTGTCGTAGAGACCCGCGCCCTGAACGACGAATGCAACCCATGTGTCGCCGATCAAGATTCCAACCGTTCGGCCGACTTCGGCGTCGGGATCGGTGACTCGCGCGGCGCCTGGCCACGCTTGCCATGCCTCGGGTGCGAAGGGTCGCCAGAACCGATCGATCATCGTTCTCCCGTGACCGCGTGCTCCAATGACCGAGCCAGATCCGTCTGGCAACGGATGACCAAGATCGGAGGCGGCGACCAACGCGAGCGCCAGGGACGCCAACGCGCCTACGAGAACGACAAGAGCCATGGTGGTGAGACGCTGCACCGCTCCAGATCGTACATCCATGCAGAGGCCGTTTCGGAGCCTCTACTGCAGCAGGGATGTTCATGCGTGGCCGATTGGCGAAAGTTCATGCGCGTCAACGAGCCGCTGGAGAGCACGGTTCGAGCGGTCCCCACGAGTCGAGCCAGTCGGGAAGTGGATTCGGCATGTAGTCGCGGATGTCGCAGGCCTCGAAGGTCGGACGAGGCGTGGGAATCCAGTCCGCCTCGTTGCAGTTCAGGAGGTTCTGGGGTGTAGCCTCGCAGCACTCGCCGAGCGCACTGCAGAACCGCGCCCTCCAGGTGGCGTTCGTCCACCATGGATCCCCCTCGCCCAGAACGCCGTGGCCTCGCAGTCCGAGATCATGCATCGGCAAGACGTCGTCAGTGATGCTCGGATGGACGTCGTTGCAGCCCCTGAGATACCGCCTCCTCAGCGCGACGAGAAGTGCTTCCTTGCTTGGGTACGGACCTTGAACCGCCTTGCTGCGGACCGTCAGCCATGGCTCGAGATACCAGTAACGCCCGTGAGGATCGATGAGCACCGGGACAGCATGCCCCCTTCCCGTGGGGGCTGGGTCGCGGCAGGCGACGATGCCGATGCCGCCGGCCTCCCACGCTGGGGGAAGCAATCTCGACCCATCTGGGTTCGGAGATCGGAGCAGCCAGCGAAGCAAGGCGTCAGCAGCATCATCGCAGTCGAAGTCGACGCCGGGGGTCGGGGCCGTCCTGAGTTTCTCGTACACACATGCCAGCCTCGAAGCGCTCAAGAGCCAGAGCAATGCGCACTTCGTGCGAGCATCCTCTTGCGTGGAGGGATTGGTAGGTATCGGCTGATCGTGAGCTGGCGGCTCCGCCTCCACGCTCAATCCCTCGCTCTCGAGGAGCATGCCGAGCGCTTCGACGCCGACGACCGATGCGCGCTCCTGCGCGGTGACGGCGTCGAGGACGAGCAGGTAGTGCGCGAGGTAGGCGCCTGCGTCGATCTCGGGCCGCGGCGCGAGCTTCCCCGTCAGCACGAACGCCCGGAACTCCGCGCGCACCTCCGCGTCGTCGGCGATGAGGTTGGTGACGAGATAGCGCTCGCCCGCGTCGAAGTCGAGCTGGAGTCGGTGGCCGTAGATCTCGGTGAGGACCTCGAGCTCGGGGAGGAGCATCGCCAGCATCAGCCCAGGCGGGGTGTTGGTGAACTCGAAGGCGGGTGGCGGAAGGCCGGCGTCCTCGGCGGCCCAGAGGCCTGCGAAGAACTCGCGGGATTCAGCGCGGTTCACGGGGTCGGAGAGGTCCCAGCCGACGATCTCGACGGCGTCGTCGCCGTCGTCGGGCGGCTCGTCCTGCGCGAAGGCTGGGGCGAGGTGCGCGCCGAACACCACGGCAGCCGTGAACGCGACCGCGGCGCGTCGGCGGAGCCGAGGGAGGAGCGAGAACGCGGGCGATGGCGCGAGCGATGGCAATGGCATGACGATCTCCTGAAGGGGAGGCTCAAGCGGCGTTGTGCAACGGGGCCGCGCGTGTGCGGCGCGTGCGCGGCGATGCGAGGAAGTTACTCCAATCCCCCCCCCGTCAAGTGAAATCAGGACAAATCGAGGATTTGTCGTCTGGCGGCTGGAAGCGCGCGGGCGCGTGGAATCGCGGCATTCCGTCTCGACGGAGATCATGAGTGCCCGTCAGACGGAGTCCGAACGGAGTTCGGACGCAGTCTGCGGAACGGATGGTGT
>JBIKTI010000054.1:0-9825 GCA_044348205.1 Phycisphaerales bacterium
AACGAGTGCCCGCAGACGCGAGTCTGCGGAACCGTTCGTGTCGGAGTCGACGGCTGACATCGTCCGTTCCGCAGACTTCGTCTGACGGGCACTCATGACTGTCGTGTCGGATGGTTGGAGTTTCCGGGTTCGACGGCTGACATCGTCCGTTCCACATGCTGAAGCATGTGGACGCCCCGACTTCTCAAGCTCCAGAGGAAGCCGCCGCAGCGGCGGCCGCTCAAGATCTGACCGCTCAAGATCTGACCGCTCGCGACTCGCTTCGCCTTCGCCTGCTTTGGCGTCGGTCACGCCGAAGGCGACCGCTCAAACTCGCGCATCCCACAGCTTCAGCAGCTCGGCCTCGCGTTCGGCGCTGATTCCGGGCGTGCGGCCCGCTCCCCACGCGAAGTCGGCCGGGCGCTCGCCGGCGGTCTCCTCGAAGTCGAGGATCGTGTCGCGCGCGGTCTCAGCGAGCGGGCGGAACGCGAGGCCGTGCGCGAGCGCCTTCGCGTTGCTCGCGCGGCCCGCGCCCGCCGTCTCGGGTGACTGCGGGATCCACAGCGGAAGCCCCATCCACGGCTGCACGCCCTGCTCGAGAAGCCACGCCTCGTCGACCCACGCGAACTCGACCGCGGTCGACACCGCGCCCTTGATGCCCGCGAGCATCTCCTCCATCGTGAGCGGCCCCGCGGGGCCCGTCGCGATGTAGGTGCCGTTGTGGCCGTCCTCGACGAGCTTCAGCTGGAAGAGCGCGAGGTCGCGGACATCGATGGCCTGGACGCGCACGGCGTCCGGCTTCGGGGCGCGCGGCGCCAGCACGCGTCCGCCGCGGGCGATGCGCACGGGCCAGTAGGTGAATCGGCGGCTGTCGTCGCCAGGGCCGACGATGAGGCCAGGGCGCACGACGCAGGTCTTGCCCGCGCACGCGGCCTCGGCGGCCTGTTCGCAGAGGGCCTTGAGCGGACCGTAGGTCTCGCCCGTCACGCTCTCGACGGTCGGATCGGGAATCGTCGCAACGGGCGTCGACTCGTCGGGCGCCACGGAATTGTCCATCCACACCGAGATCGTCGACACGATCTGGTACATCTGCGTCACGGGCGCGAGGAGCTCGGCCGACGCCTTGGTGATGCGCGGGACATACGACGAATTGTCGATCACGGCGTCGAACTTCTCGCCGCGGGACTTCATGTCAGCCACGAGCGCCTCGAGCGACTTGAGGCCGTCGCCCTTGCTCGGGTCACGGTCGCCGCGCAGCTGGCGCAGCGCCGCGTACTTCTCGCCCGAGAGCCGCGCGGGGTCGGTCCTGCCCCTGTTGAAGGTCGTGATCTCCCAGCGCTTCGCAAGCGCGAGGTCGACGAGATGTGGCCCGAGGAATCCCGTGCCGCCGAGGATGAGAATGCGCATGTCGGTCGCTCCTGTGTCCGCGCGGCGGATCCGCGCGTGCGGCAGGGTATGCGCGAATCCGCCCGCAGGGGGATTCCCCTCGTAGGATGCCGCCATGCGCACCTCGCGGTTCGGTCTTGTGGCGGCCCTCATCGGAGGGATCACGCTCGTCGGCGTCGGAGTCGCGCTGAACATCCTCGATGACTCCGACACGCGCCCGTCGCCGCGTGCGACGGGGCGGGGCGGTGAGGCGCGCGGAGGCGGCGGCGCCGAGAAGCAGCTTCCATTCGCGCGTGCCTCGATCTCGCCCGAAGTGGTCGATCTCGGGAAGCTGACGCCGTGCAAGCCGCGCGGCCGATTCGAGGTCGCGGTCGCGAACGACGGCGATGCCCCGATCCGCATCGAGGGCTGGCTCTCGACCTCGTCGTGCCTCACACCTGAGATCGAGCCCGGCTTCGAGGTCGCCGCAGGTGCCGTCGAGAAGGTCTCGATTCGCGTCGAGCCCTGGGACCCTGGGCTGCAGAGCCATCGCATCGAGTTTCGTGTCGCGGCGGAGGGCCATGCGGTGAACGCCGTCGGCGCGAGCGTGCGCGTCGACTTCACGATGGAGACGCCGATCCTCGTGTGGCCGTCGGTGCCGCGTCGCCCCGAGCGCGGCGACCGCTTCATCGTCGACTTCGAGCGCTGCAACCCCGACGGGAGCTTCCTCGAGGAGGCGTTCGACATCTTCGGCCTCGAGCCGAAGGTCGGGCAGATCCAGCCACCGCTTGGCGACGGTCACGGTGCTGTGATCATCGATTTCGCAGCGATCGACGAACTCGCGTCGCAGCCCGAGGCGCTTGCCAACCGCGACTTCGAGTGGATGGACACGCCGAACGGCCGCCGCTGGCGATCGTTCGACCTCGTTGTGCGCACGAGCCTCGAGTCGTGCCCAGACCTGCGCGTCCGCGTGCGGAATCGATAGCGGGGGTTTGGAACGGTGGCTGCGTGCGGCAGCCGCTTTGGCGCGAGCAGCACTCAAGCGCCCTCCAGCACCAAAGCGAGCAAGTTGCGAAGCAGGTTGCGAGCGCTCAAACCACCCGAAGCAGGTTGCGAGCGCTCACACCTCAACCAGCATCGTCACCGCGTTGCCGCCGCCGAGGCAGAGCGAGCAGATACCGCGCTTGCCGCCGGTGCGCTTCAGCTGGTGGATGAGCGTGACGAGCACGCGCGCGCCGCTCGCGCCGATCGGGTGGCCGAGCGCCACGCCGCCGCCGCAGATGTTCAGCTTCGACTCGGGGATCCCGAGCGGCTTGATGTCGACGAGCACCTGGCCCGCGAACGCCTCGTTGATCTCGAAGAGATCGATGTCGGCGACCGTGAGGCCGTTCTTCGCGAGGATCGCCTCGATGCCGAGCTTCGGCGCGAAGAAGAGCTCCTTCGGCGCGGTACCGGCCGTGTTCGCGTCGATGATCTTCGCAATCGGCGTCGCACCCGTCTTCTTGAGGCCTTCCTCGCTCATCACGAGGACGGCGGCCGCGCCATCCGAGATCTGGCTCGCGTTGCCAGCGGTCGCCGTGCCATCCTTGCCGAACGCGGGCTTCAGCTTCGCAAGGCCGTCGGCCGTCGTGTCGGCGCGAATGCCTTCATCGGCGTCGACGCCGACCTTCGCCATGCACTGCTCGGCCGAAAGCGCGACGATCTCGCCCTTGAAGTGGCCAGCGGCGGTCGCGGCCGCTGCGCGCTGGTGGCTCTGCGCGGCGAAGCGGTCCTGCTCCTCGCGGGAAACGCCGTGCTTCGTGGTGATGAAGTCGCACGCGCAGCCCATCGCCCACTTCTCGAACGCGCAGGTGAGGCCGTCTGCCGCCATGTGGTCCTGCATCGTGCCGGGGCCGTACTTCACGCCGTTCCTCATGTGCATCATGTGCGGCGCGAGGTCCATGTTCTCGACGCCGCCCGCGAGGACGACATGGTTGTCGCCCGCGCGGATCGACCGCGCGGCCTGCATGACGGCCTCGAGGCCAGAGCCGCAGACCTTGTTCACGGTGACCGCGCTGATCGACTCGGGCAGGCCCGACTGGAGCGCGACCTGGCGCGCGGGGTTCTGCCCGACGCCCGCCTGCAGCACGCAGCCCATGATGCATTCGTCGACATGCGCGGCCGCGCCCGGAACCTCGGCGAAGAGCGCCTTCGCGACATACGAGCCAAGCGTCGGCGCAGGCACGCGGGCGAGGCCGCCCATGAACTTCCCGATCGGGGTGCGGCGGGCTGCGACGATGTAGGCGGCGGGGCGGGCGGTCATGGCTGGGAGTCCTTCGGGAGTGGGGCGCTCGGTCGTCGCCGCGCGGACACCATGTTTGCACAGGGCGGCGCGGGGGCGACGATGATAGCGGGAGGGTGGAGCCACGCCTTCCCGCGCGAAACAGGCTACTTTTCCGCTGTTCCGCCCGCCGAACCATCGCGAGCCCAGCATGCCCAACAACCACGACCTCTCCGAGAACCTGATGAGCCTCCAGAGCCACATCCTGCTCGAGGAGGCCAAGTTCCCGACCGCGAGCGGCGACTTCACCTGGATCATCAGCGCGATCTCGCTCGCAGCGAAGTCGATCGCCAACCATGTGCGCCGCGCGCGCCTCTCGGGCGCGATCGGCAAGATCGGCGAGACCAATGTCCAGGGCGAGGAGCAGCAGAAGCTCGACATCATCGCGAACCGGGCGATCATCCGCTGCCTCGGCACGCGCGCGTCGGTGGCGGTGCTTGCGAGCGAGGAGCACGACGAGCCCACGATCCTCCGCCGCGGAAACGAAGGCGGAAAGTACTGCGTCATGTTCGACCCGCTCGACGGCAGCTCGAACCTCGACACGGGCGTCGGTGTCGGCACGATCTTCTCGATCCTGCGCAACGACCCGCACATCCACGACGCGCAGGGCACGGTCTGCCAGCCTGGCACGCACCAGGTCGCGGCGGGCTATGTGCTCTACGGCTCGTCGACGATCTTCGTGTTGACGACGGGCAACGGCGTCGCCCTCTTCGAGCTCGACCCGTTCATCGGGTCGTTCCTTCTCGTGAAGGAGAAGGTGCGCATTCCCGAGACGAACAAGGTCTACTCGGTGAACGAGGCGTACCGCGAGACCTTCCCAGAGGGCTACCGCCGCTACCTCGACTGGGCGCACCAGAACGGCTACTCGTCGCGCTACATCGGGTCGATGGTCGCCGATGTCCACCGCACGCTCCTGACGGGCGGCGTCTTCATGTATCCCCCGACGAAGAAGAACCCCGAGGGCAAGCTCCGCTACCTCTACGAGGCGAGCCCGATGGCGATGATCATCGAGCAGGCGGGCGGCCTTGCGTTCTCAGGCACCAAGCGCACGATGGAGCACGAGCCGCGCGAGGTGCACGAGCGTGTGCCCGTGCTGCTCGGGTCGCGCGGCGAGGTCGAGAAAGTGCGCGAGTTCGTGGGCTGACGGCGGAGCACGCGCGGGAGCCTGCGTTACGCTGCCCTCGTGTCGTCCATGGTTCCCGTCTCGAGAATCCATGTCGTCGGGTCGATGATGATCGATCGCGTCGTGCGCGTGCGGGGGCTGCCGCGCGCGGGCGAGACGGTCGCGGCGATCTCGTCCGCGACCTTCGCGGGGGGAAAGGGCGCGAACCAGGCCGCGGCCGCCGCGAAGTGCGGCGCGCGGGTGCGCATGCTCGGGCGCACGAGCCGCGACGGAGCCTTCATCGTCGAGGCGCTGCGCGAGGCAGGGGTATCGACCGAGGAGATCTCGACCGCGGACCCCGTCGCGGGCAGCGCCACGGTGCTTGTCGCCGAGTCGGGCGAGAACGCGATCGTCATCGCGCCCGAGTCGAACACCCGCATCGTCTTCGCCGAGATCGAGTCGTTCCTCGCGGATGCGGAGCAGGGCGACATCGTCCTGTTCCAGAATGAGTGCGCGTGCCTCCACGAGGGAATCGCGCACGCTGCAGCGCGCGGGCTGCGCGTGTGGCTGAACGCCGCGCCCGCGAACGCGCGGCTCGGCGCGCTGAAGCTCGAGAAACTGACGGGGCTCGTCGTCAACGAGACGGAGGCCGAGTCGCTCACGGGCGAGCGCGACCCCGCGCGCGCGCTCGAGGCGCTCGCCGCGCGCATGCCAGCGGCGACCGTGATCGTGACGCTCGGCGCGGGCGGCGCGATCGCTGCGCTCGGCCGCGCGCGGTACTCGCACCGCGGCTACATCGTCGATGCGGTCGACACGGTCGGTTGCGGTGACGCGTTCGTGGGGGCGTATCTCGCCGCGATCGCAGGGGGGCGCGACCCCGCGCAGGCGCTTGCCCGCGCGAACGCCGCCGGCGCGCTCGCTGCGATGCGGGCAGGTGCGATTCCCTCGCTTCCGTCGCTTGGCGAGGTGGAGGTCGTGGCGGAGCTTCCCGAGCGGACGCACCTCAAGCCGCGGCCCGCAGCGGACACGACCCCGTCGCCCCCGCCTCGCTGCGACCGCTGCGGCTACGACCTGACGGGGAAGGCGGCTGGGGAACGGTGCCCCGAGTGCGGTGGCGGCATCGTGGCGGCGACGCGCTCGCACGGCGCCATCGATGCGCGCGCGCTCACGAGGCTTGCGAATTCCGCGCGACTCCTCTTCGGGGCGGGCATCGTTCTCGCGATCACGCCAGTGATCGAGCATTTCACGGACATCGCGGCCTTCGTGGCAGTCTTTGTGATCGCGACCACGCAGGTGTCGCTCCAGTCGGTCGCGACCTGGCGGTTCGCATCGTTCGCACACGAGCCGCGTCGCCGTCGACGCCTGCGGGAGCTCGCCGTCGTGCGCGCGGCCGCGTTCTCCGTCGGGCAGCTTCTCTACCCCGCGCTCGTCCTGCTCGGCTGGCCGCTCTTCGAAGGATTGCTCGAAGTCCTCGTTCATCCAAGGATCGTGCCGCTCTTCGTCCTTCCTGTCCCGCTCCTCGTCCTCGTGGCCGACGCCGTTCTCCTGTGGTGGCTGCGTGATCTCGTGGAACGCACGGGAGCGCGCTCGGCGCAGCCTTGGAGAGCGGCCGCGTCCAAGGCGCGCTACGGAATCCTTCTCGCGCTGCCGCTGGCGACGCTCTTCGCACCCGTCGGATTTTCATACCTCCCGACGATGTGGGGAGTCTGCCTCGCGCTCGGTGCGCTGGAGCTTTTCGGCGCCGCCAACGCAGCGATGCGGCGGCTCGAGGTGGATGACCGGTCGGGCGATGCGGCATGAGCGTCGATCATGGGCATCTCGGCGAGTGCCTCGCCTGCGGCTACGACCTCGCGGGGAGTTCGGTCGGCGACAGTTGTCCCGAGTGCGGGGCCGTTGTCATCGCGAATCCGTTTCGCGGCGGATGGCGGGACGCGAGGGTGCGAAGGCGGTTCGTTCGTGGTTCGCGTTGCATGGTCGCGGCGACGACCTTGCTTGGTGCCTCTCTGGCCATGGTGCTCCTCGCTTCGGTGACACCCTTGGACCGGTTTCCCGTGGTGATGTCGGTCGCCAACGCGGTGGCGTTCTGCGGCGTCGCGATGCTTGCGGTGTCCATGGTCCTGCTCGCCTTCGTCTGGCGTGCAATCGTCGCGGCGCGTGTGCTCGTCACGCTCATCGCACTGCTCCTTGCATCCTTCGTGGGGATCCCTCGGATCGCGCCGAGCATGACGATCGAGTCCGCGGGCGCCTTCTGGTCGCTGCTCGGTGCGGCGATTGCGCTCTCGCCAGGCTACCTCGCGAGGTCGAGCGGTCGGGCCATGCGCTTCCGCTGGCTCCAGCTCGTTTCCTCTGGCGCACTGGTCGCGGTTTCGATCATGGCGCTGACGTTCTCTCATGGGGGACGGCCCTTCGAGGAGGTCGTGATCGCACTCGTCATGGTGAGCCAGCTTGGAACCGCTGCTGCGTTCTGCGCCCTTCAGCGCTCGATCGCCGTTGCGTTGCGTGATCCGAAGGAAACCATGATTGGCGGCGGATGGAGCGATGCGCAGGCGCGACGCCGACTTGTGATCGGCGCAGGCGTGTTCGTCTGCGCGAGCGCGATCAACGCGATCCAGAGAGGCCTCGACATTGATGACGCGATCTCCGAGGTCGACGCGCTCTGGTTCAGCGGGTCGTATCTGGCCTTCCAGGTCTCGGTGCTGGTGGCGATCATCGCGCTGGGCCTGGCGGCGCGTCGGATCGCCGTGGTGTGGCTGTTGGTGTTCGCGCTCACGATCAGGTTGCTCTCCGAGGTCGCGATGGCCTACATCCCGCCATCGGTGGTTCTGTCGGGGAGATCCGAGATCTACAGGTTCCTCGCCTTCGTGCAGATGATCGCCGCAATCGGGTGCTGCATGCTGCCGCTCGTGATCGCGCGGTCGGCAGGTCGGCCGCGTTCGTTGCCGCTCTGGTGCGCGTGCGTGCTCGGCGCGCTGGGGAGCGGCTTGGCTGGGCTCGCGGTCGCTCCGCCCGAACTGCTCCTTGTGGTCGACGGGCTGATCCGCATGATCCCAGGCGTGTCGGGGTTCGACCTATTCACGCTCAGCGGCATCGTCGGCGCGGTGTGCACGACGCTTGCGTACCTGCTGCTTGCCCGCGATGTTCGGAGTGCATGGAGATGAGCCGATGACGCCAGGCCCCTCCGCGACGCGACGAACGCTGCCCTGCGCCGGCTGCGGCTATGACCTGCGCGGACGGATGGTCGGCGACAAGTGTCCCGAGTGCGGCACGGTGATCGAGCAGCTCGCCCCGGCGTGGTGGAGCGTCCGATCGCTCACACAGATCGAGCGCGCGTCGCGGCGAGCGAAGCACGCATCGTTGGCACTTCTCCTCGCGGTGATTGTCGCGCTCGCGCTGGCGGCGAGCGATTTCTCGATCGACGGCTATGCGATCGCTGCGCTCTGCGTGTTGTCGGGCCTGCAGACCGCGACGCAGGCCTCTGCGGTCGAGACGGTGGCGCGGCAGCCGGTCGGCGAAGGCATTCGGCGTCGACTGCGCGTGGCGAACGCCGTCCGCGCGCTGGTGGTGCTCGCCGCAGCGGTGGTCGTCGCCGGCGTGCTGTCGGAGGCAATCTCGCTGCCGATGGGTGCAGCGCTTGCGCTGTGGATATCGGCGACGATCCTGCTTGCAGGCGCCGACTTCGCGGCGATGAATGCCTGCAACGCGCTCATGGTCGAGATCGACTGGAGCGACACGCGGGTGAACGAGGGGCTGTCAAGCACAGCGGCCGCGATGCTCTTTCTCGCAGGCGTGTCGGCGCTCGTTCCGTCCTGCGGATGGCTCTTCGCACCGATTCTCTGGGTCGGAGCCCTCGTCATCGCCCTCCGAGGCGTCGAGCGGTTTGCGCGCGCCGGGAGGCTGGTCCTCGAAGGGCGGACCTGATTGCAGGCTCGGCTTTCCGTAGGATGCGACGGGACATGTCGAGCTGTAAGACTCGGTCGTGCCTCGCGGCGAGGTCGCGTTGGCGCACGGCGCGAAGCGGATCAGGAGCCGACGATGAAGCGGAGCCCAAACCATGCGTGAGGCGGAACCCACACCCGAAGGCTGCCTCGCCTGCGGCTACGACCTCGCGGGGCGTGCGATCGGAGAGAACTGCCCTGAGTGCGGAGCGAGGGTCGTCGTGAACCCGTTCCCCGATGCGTGGCGCCCGATCGCGACGCGACGGCGACTCTCGATCGGCGCGTGGATCGTGGTGGCGGGGTGTTTCTCCTGGGCGATGCTCGGGGGGTTCCTCCTTGCGCTCGACGGCGGCGGATGGCCGATCCGATCGCTCGAGATCCTCGCGATCGGGCTCGTCATCATCGGCTGCGCGGGGAGCCTGCTCGGTTGGCCGCTGGTCGCGTGGCACTGGCCCGCGCGGCGCGTTCGGATCGCGCTCGGAGTCATGGCCGTCGCCAAGTTGCTGCTCGTGACCGCCACGCTGCTGATCATGATGATGCCGCAGCTCCGGTTCGCGCAGCGGTACATCGAGGGCGAGTACATCGTCTCCACGGCCCTGTTCGCCGAGTGGTTCTGCTTGCTCCTTCTCCTGCACCCGCCTCAGGTCGCGAGGCTCGGACTGGCGCTGCGCATCGCGGTCGCCGTCGCCGCGAGCGGACTCCCGATCAGCGCGCTGCTTCTCCTGCGATCGCCGTCTTCGTATTCTTTCGACGCCGAGCGGGTCCTGTACCTCGGAATGTTCGTGAGCTTCTCCGCGGGGGCGGTCGCGGCCGCGAGCATGCCTCTGCTGATCGCGCGCGCCGAGCGACGCGGATTGCAGGATTGACATTGCCGGCTTCGACTTCTCGGCGCAGCTTCTGGCCCGCGCGAGGCACGATGGAAAGCGCATGAACGCAGTGAACTCAACCTCCCAACTCTGCGTCGCATGCGGCTACGACCTCGCGGGGCGCGCGCTCGGCGAGACCTGTCCCGAGTGCGGCGGAACAGTTGTCGAGAACCCGTTCCGCGGCGCGTGGCGGGACGGGCGCGTGCGTGAGCGGTTCATCATGGGCGCGTGGATCGTCATCGCGGCCTATGCGATCGG
>JBIKTI010000372.1:0-3267 GCA_044348205.1 Phycisphaerales bacterium
CTCTCGGATCGCCACGCGACCTTCATGCTCGAGGGTTTCCGCGACTTCGCCGCGCGGCTTGCGGAACTGCGGATTCCGTTCGCGTTCGACGCCACGCTGCCCGCGGACCACGAGGCGCGGCTCAGCGCGATCGTCGACGACGCCGCGGCGCTCGTGACGGAGGACATGCCCACGGAGCCCTTCGCATCGTGGGTGGACTCGATCGCAGCGCGCGCGCCGTGCGCGGTGATCGCCGTCGACACGGCCTGCACGGTGCCGATGAACGCAGTGCAGGGACTGCATGCGCGCGCATTCTCGTTCAGCGATGCGACGAAGGAGGAGCGGCTGCGCAGGCTCGCGATGCCGTGGCACGGCGCGCCGCCCGCGCCGCGGGATTGGCCGCGCGTCCTGCATGGGCTCGCGGAGATCGACTGGCGCGCGCTCGACATTCCGCGCCTCGTCGCGTCGCTTGAGATCGATCACTCCGTCGCGCCCGTCGTCGATACGCCGGGCGGATCGGCCGCGGCCCTCGCGCGCTGGAACGAGTTCCGCGCCACGCGCCTCGCGGACTACGCGCGCGACCGCAACGATGCGGCGATTCCCGCGGTCTCGCGCATGTCTGCGCATCTCCACTACGGCATGGTGTCGCCGATGCGCGTGGCGCGCGAGGCGCACGCGTCAGGTGCGGAGAAGTTCGTCGACGAACTCTGCGTGTGGCGCGAGCTCGCCTACCACTGGTGCCGCCGCGCGCCGCGCCATGCGACGCCGGCAGGGGCCTTCGCGTCGCTTCCCGCGTGGGCGCGCGAGACGCTTGGCGCGCACGCAGCCGACCCGCGCGCCGTGCATTCGTGGGAGCGGCTCGCGTCGGGCAGAACGGGCGAGGCGCTGTGGGACCTCGCGCAGCGCTCGCTCGCGGTGCACGGCGAGCTCCACAACAACCTGCGCATGACCTGGGGCAAGGCCCTCGTCGGCTGGACGCGGTCGCCCGAAGAGGCGATCGCCATGTTGTTCGACCTGAACAACCGCTTTGCGCTCGATGGCGCCGACCCCGCGAGCTATGGCGGACTCCTCTGGTGCGTGGGGCTCTTCGACCGGGCGTTCGCGCCCGAACAGCCCGTCTTCGGGGCGGTACGGACGCGGCCGATCGATGCGCACGCTGCGCGACTCGACCTCGACGCCTATGCGCGCATCGTGGGGCGCCGCACGCGGCCGTGGCGCGTGGCCGTGATCGGCGCGGGCATCGCGGGCGCGGCCTGCGCGCGCACGCTCGCCGAGCATGGCGTCGAGGCCGTCGCTTTCGAGAAATCGCGCGGCGCTGGCGGACGCATGAGCACGCGGCGCGGAGATGCAGGGGAGTTCGACCACGGCGCGCAGTACTTCACGGCGCGCGACGCGCGGTTTGCGCAGCGCGTGGCGAGCTGGTGCGACGACGGCGTGGTGGCGGAGTGGCGCGCGCGCTTCGCCGCCGTCCGTGCGGACGGCGTCGAGATGCTCGCGCCGCCATCGCGATTCGTGGCTGTTCCGCGCATGAACGCGCTGTGCGCGTGGCTTCTCGCGGTCGATCGAGTCGAGCTTCGCGCCGAGACCGCGGTCGCCTCGATCGCGCGCGTTCCACATGGTTGGGCGTTGACGGGAACGGCGCGAGGCGTCGCAGATGCGCGCCTCGGCGAGTTCGACCTCGTCCTCTCGACTGCGCCCGCGCCGCAAACAGCGGCGCTCCTCGGGGCGGTGGCGCCCGCGCTGCTCGACGCAGGCTACGCGTCCATGCGGCCGATGCGGCCCATGTGGGCGCTGATGTGGGCCTCTGATTCCCGCGTGGATCTTCCCTTCGACCACGCGGAGATCGCGCGTTCTGCGCGCGACTCAGGCGATGCGCTCGCCTGGGTCTCGCGCGTGTCGTCGAAGCCAGGACGCGCGCAGGACGGCGTCGATCGGTGGGCGATCCTCGCGTCGGACGCATGGAGCGAGGCGCACCTCGAGCGCGCGCCCGAGGAGATCGCGCCGCGTCTCGTGCATGCGTTCACCGGGCTCTGCGCTGCGCTTGGCGTCACCGCGCCCGAACCGCGCCACGCGCTTGCGCACCGCTGGAGGTTCGCGCTTCCATCGGCCGATGCGGGCGGCGGCGCCGCGTTCGACGCGGACCTCGGGCTCGGTCTCGCGGGCGACTGGCGCAGCGGCGCGCGCGTCGAGGACGCGTATCTCTCGGGCGTGGCGCTCGCGGGGCGCGCGCTCTCCGAGCGGCCTCACGCGGCGTTCGCGCCCTGATGCGTCGCACGAATCGCCGCGCGGCGCGCACGAAGGAAGAGATACGCGGGGATGCTGACGAAGGCGATCGAGAGCGTCCACGCGATCGCCGTCGCGGGCGCGATCGGCATGATCGGATAGAGCCACGCGGCAAGCAGCGCGAATGCGCTCACGCTCAGCGTGCCGAGCGCCATCGGCCCGACGGAGCCCGTCGGAACATGCGCGCCCTGCGCGAGCCAGGTTGCGATCATGATCGTGGTGAAGATCACGGGAAACACGGACGCGATTCCGCTTGCGACGGGAAGCCCGGAGCGCTTCAGCAGGATGGCGCCGCCGATCACCGCGGCAGCCGCGACGCCGCGGAGGACGAGCACGCCCGCGCCGACGCGATGCGTTCCCTTCGGAGCGGGGTGCGCCGTGCGGTTCGCCGCGATTCCCAGCGTGATTCCCGCAAGAAATGCGAGACCGCCCGCGGCAAGCGCCTGCGCGAGCGAGGGCTGGGTGAGTTCGTGAAGCGCCATCACGCCCGCTGCCGCGATCGTCCATGCTGAGAGCGCGCCGATCGTCGTCACCACGAGGAGATGGCTCCGATGCCGCACGCCGAGCCGCGCGGGGATGACCCGCCACAGGACGAGATAGCCCGCATTCAGCAGGATTCCCATGGGAACGAACGCCATCGCGCGGCGAAAGTCGTCGACATCCCCCGCAGCCATCGAGCCGCCGAGGCTTCCGCCAGAAAGACCGATCGCAGCGGGGACGATCGTCGTCGGGATGCTCGAGAGGACTCCGCCGAGCGTTCCTCCGAGGCGCTCGACCGCGACCGTCGCCAGCACGGCGACGATGCCTGCGAAGGCGGAGGGAAGCGCGATGTCCGCGAGCGACGCGAGGAGTTGATCCACCGCGGCACTGTAGCGGTGGCGCCGCGCGGCGCTTGAATCACGCGCGTGCCGCGTCCCCCGCGGGTGCGTCTCCACCGAGGATCGAGCCGATCGCGACGCGCACGCTGCGCCAGCGCGCGCGCAGGAATCCCTCGCGCTCGGCCGC
>JBIKTI010000373.1:0-3260 GCA_044348205.1 Phycisphaerales bacterium
ATGCCGCCTCGGTCATCGACGATCACGCAGCCGACCATCGGGTTTGGCTCCGCGCCGCCGAACCCGCGCGAGGCAACGCGCACAGCGCGGCGATAGAGCGCGTCGAGCTCCAAGGGCGTCACGCCCACGCTCCGACGGCCTCGGGGCGCGACACAGGCAGTTCGTCGCCCGTCACGCTCGAGACGGATCGTCGACGCAGGAACGCGACCTCGGCGATCAGGAGATCGTCCTCGGGCATTCCCGCCTCGTATGTCTCGATCAACCGCATCAGGTACGAGGTCCACTTCGGCGGAGTGGCCTGCCGCGTGAGGATCTCACGGAGCCTGTCGAGTCCGAAGCGTTCGCCACCGGGGCTGCGTGCGTCGTACGCGCCGTCCGTGAACAGGATGATGCGATCGCCCTCCTCGAGCTGCACCGATCGCTGCTCCTCGCCGAAGAGCTCGCCATCGACCGCGCCGAGCAGGAAGGTCGTGGACTCGAGTTCGCGCACGGATCCGCGCGAGCGGATGAAGACGGGGGGATGGCCCGCGTTCGCATAGTGCGCTTCGCCTGTGCGTGGGTCGATCGTCAGCATCACGCCCGTCGCGAACAGCTTGTGTCGCGCCAGCAGGCGGTGGAAGTAGCGGTTGAGGCGCGCGAGCATCCGCGCGGGCCCGTCGTCGGGGTGCTCGTCGCGAAGGCGCTCGATCTCGCCGTGGATGCGCGCCACGCTCATCGCGCTCGCGAGGCCATGGCCCGTGACATCGATCAGCACGACATGGAAGCGGTCCCATTCGTCGACCCACGCGTGGATGAAGTCGCCGCCGATGTCCGCCGCAGGCCTGTAGCCGAAGTCAAAGCGCAGCCATTCGAGGTCGACGGGGCTCGGGAAGAGCGACTCGTGCACCGCGCGCGCCTGCAGGAACTCGCGGCGCATCGCCAGGAACCGCCGACCGACGAATCCGCTCTTGAAGCGCCGCTGGTGCCAGCGGAGCCTGGCGTAGCAGAGGATGAGCGCAGGCGCGAAGAGGAGCGGCGCGGCCACGACGGATGCGAGGAAGCTCAGCCACTCGCCGTCGCTCGCAGCAAGCCCGAGGCGGAGCAGGAACCAGCAGGCGAGGAGCGGAAGGATCGGCTTGAGCGATTCGCGCCAGGTCCACGGCAGGAAGAGCGACGCCGTCAGATGCCAGACGAAGATCGAGATGATCGGCGTGATCGGCGTGCTCGGCTCCGCGAGGAGAAGCGCGCATTCGAACGCGAAGTTGAGGAGGCCGAGCGCGAGGATCATGCGCGTCGCAGCGGCGACGGCCTCCGCACGGGTGATGAGCTTCGGCCTGATCGCAAGGCCGAACCAGGCGATCACCGCGAGCGACGGGAGGCCCGCGATCGCAAGGACCCACAGGGGGGTCTCAAAGGTCTGCTCGGCGGCCTCCATCGCCGCTGCGTTCGGGTTGAGCGTCCGCTGCAGCACCTTCGGCGCCCATGGATCGTCGCCACGGTTCCGCCGAACGGCCGGATCCGCGGCACCCTGAGGACGCGCCGCCACGGCGCCGGCGTCTCCCCGAGCTGCGGGCACGGGGGCCGCCTCGTCGGTCGCAACCGGCTGATCGGCGGTGATCGGTGGTGGCTCTGGAGCAGGCGCAGCGGCGTCCTCTCCAGCGTTCCCTTCGTCGGGCGACGCCGGCGCCTCGATCGGGGCAGGGCGCTCCCCGAGCCTCTCGGCCGCATCGCCGTCCCCGTCGCCGAGCACAGCGCCCGCGACCAGAAGCACGGCGACCGAGAGGATCTGGAACGCCGCGTAGACGAGGCAGAGGTGCCCGAGGCGTCGCCGCAGCCAGGTGCCGAGTTCTCGCTCGTACTCTGCGCGGAAGACGCCACGGTCTGACTGGAATTCGGTCGGTTCTGCCGGAAGGTCCGCCATCGAGGGCGCCATGGTAGGCGGGTCGTCTGGAAAGTTCACGGGACTTTGGCCCTGTCTCGGATTCAGGGGGCCTCGCGCGTGTGTTTCTCCCGCGCAGGAAGCAGAAAAAGCGCGCCGCCGACCAATGCGGTCGGCGGCGCGGATGACTTTCTCGCGAGACTCCGCTGGAAGCGTCGGCTCACTTCTTGAGGACGGAGTCCTTGAGCTTCTCAGGCATGACGCGGTAGGTCAGCGGCTCCATCGAGCTGGTGGCGCGGCCCTGCGTCATCGAGCGCAGCGAGGTCGTGTAGCCGAAGAGCTCCGACAGCGGCACTTCGCAGGTCAGGAGTCGCGCGTTGCCGCGCATCTCCTGGTCGACGATCTGGCCGCGGCGGGACGCGATGTCGCCCGACACATTGCCGAAGAACTCGTCGGGAGTGGTGACAACGAGCTTCATGATGGGCTCGAGGAGCGCGGGGCGCGCCTTCATGACGGCCTCGCGGAAGGCGAGCATGCCCGCCTGCTCGAACGCGACCTGGTTCGAGTCGACATCGTGGTACGAGCCGAACACGAGCTGGACGCGCACGTTGATGACGGGGTAGCCGCCGAGGACGCCCGACGCCGCCGCCTGGCGGACGCCGTACTCGACCGACGGGATGAACTCCTTGGGGATCACGCCGCCCGAGATCTTGTCCTCGAAGACGACGCCGTTCTTCATCTTCAGTTCCAGCGCAGCAGCCTCTTCAGGGGTGATCGGGCTGATGTCGACGACGGCGTCGCCGAACTGGCCGCGGCCACCCGACTGCTTCTTGAAGAGACCACGGACCTGGCTGGCCGAGCCGGTGATCGTCTCGCGGTACGAGACGCGCGGCTTGCCGACGTTCACGCCGATCTTCATGTCGCGCGTGAGCTTGTTCTTGATGATCTCGAGGTGGAGCTCGCCCATGCCCGCGATGATGGTCTCGCCCGTCTCGTCGTTGTAGTTCGAGCGGAAGGACGGGTCCTCGCGGCGGATCGTGGTGAGCGCGTCGCCGAGCTTCTTCTTGTCGTCGCCGGTGATCGGCTCGATCGCCATCGAGATGACCGGCTCGGGGAAGGTCATGCGCTCGAGGATGATCGGATGATCGGGGTCGCAGATCGTGTCGCCCGTGTACGAGCTCTTGAGGCCGATGACGGCGACGATGTTGCCGGCGTCGACCTGCTCGAGCGCGTTGCGGTCGTTCGCGTGCATCTCGAAGATGCGGCTGACGTTCTCACGCTTGCCGTTGCCCGGGTTGAGGACGCGCGTGCCCTTGTCGAGCGTGCCCGAGTAGACGCGGATGTAGGTGAGGTCGCCGTGGATGTCCGAGACGACCTTGAACACCAGCGCGGAGAACGGCGC
>JBIKTI010000374.1:0-3257 GCA_044348205.1 Phycisphaerales bacterium
GCCGAAGAGGGCGAGGATCATGAGCGGGAACAGCGTGATGCCGCCGAGGAACATGAACGCCTCGGACGGTCGATCGAACTGCGCATGAAGCACCAAGACTCCCAGCAGCGGCCATGGCGCCATGACAGCAAGCGACGCAAGGCTGAGCGCGAGCGCGCGCAGCGGGCTGCGGATCCTCGACGCCTCGTCGCTGGGGCGATGCGCTTCGGTCCGTGCAAGGATGATCGGGTTCAACGGAGGGTGGCTGTGGTCGCTCAATCGTGGCCGCCATGGAGCCCTGCAGTCCTGAACGGCGCCTGCGCCCTGTGGCCCACGCGGATCCTGCAGCTGTCCAAAGCCTCACGCGAGCGCGGCGCGAGATCGGACACTCGCCCCCGTGCTCTCGAGGCGTGGATCAGGATGCCGCAGCGGATCCCCCTACACATCGGGGCAGGATAGACCGAGTCGAGCCTCCCCCGCCCGCCGAACCAGAGGCGGACGGGGCTGCTTGCCCACCGTCGGATCGCGAATGCCCGTCCGATGGTGAAGAAAGTCGCGTGATTCGGGGACTCAAGTGAGGGAGTCGCCTGCTGGTTTGCGCTTCGATAGGCGGAGAGGTGGGTGTTGACCCGCGGCCCGAGAGGCCGAGGGTGGCCCCGTTGGAGGTCCGCCGCGCGCCCTGCTGGGTTGCCGCGGATGAGGGTCGTGTGCCGACGGTTTCGGCAGTTCAACAGCCTACACACGGAGTGTGGGCGTTTCCGATGGGCTTCGCCCAGGGGTGTTTGGCAATGCGTACTTCTCTCTCGATGATCGTCTGTGCCACGGCTGCCGTGGCCGTGGCCGCGTCCGCCCAGGCGGACATGGTGGGCACCACCCTGAATACCCTGAACCCCGCCTCGCCGATGGTCGTGCAGGACCAAGTGGCCAACGGCGCTGCGTCGGGGCTCCTGCCGAACCTGGCCATCGATACCTTCAACTCGGGCGTGATCGCAGGCGGGTCCGTGACCCTGACGGAGAGCAACGCGGCGGCGGCTGCATTCTCGTCCGGCTACTTCCAGGCTCGGGCGCTTTCCGGCACCGTCGTCGATCTGAGCGCCTTCTCCTCGGGCGGCATCCGCTTCAGCTACAACGCAGCCTGGGCTGCTGCAAGCCCGACGCTCAAGGTCAGCGTTCGCGTCAACGACGGAGTCTCGACGACCTACAGCGCGTTCGTGGCCACCCAGGCAAGCGCAACGGGCTTCACGATCAACTGGAGCGATTTCGTGAGCGGAGGCTCGAGCCTCGGCGACAATCTCGGCCGTCTGTCGAGCGTGAACATGGTGGAGATCCGCGCAACTGGCTTCAGCAGCGCAGAATTCTCGAGCCTCGAGGTCGTTCCCGCGCCCGGCGCCATCGCGCTTCTCGGCGTCGCAGGCCTCGTCGGTTCGCGTCGTCGCCGCTGATCGCGCGCCTCTGCAATTGCCTCTGAGACTTCCGCCCCCGCGCGCTTCGGTGCGCGGGGGTGCTTTCATTTCATGCCATGCAGTGCTCTACTGCGGCACCTCCATCGCCCCGATGCCGAACGCGCTCGACGCCATCTTCCTCGACCTCGACGGTTGCCTCGTCGACTCGACGCGTGCGATCACGAACTCGTTCGACCACGCGCTTCGCTCGGCGGGCATTGCGCCGCGGTCGCCTGAGGTCACGCGGTCGTTCATCGGCCCGCCGCTCGGTGCGTCGTTCAACCGCATTGTGGCCGAGGAAGGCCTCGACCCAGCGCTCGCGGCCGTGCTCGTCGAGCGCTACCGCGAGCGGTACAGCGCGATGTCGGCGATCGAGACGACGGTGTTCGAGGGGATTCCCGAGGCGCTTGCATCGCTGCGCGAGGAGGCGCCGATCGCCATCGTGACCTCGAAGCTCGGGCGCGTGGCGGAGCGTCTCGTCGATGACATCGGGCTCCGCGCGCATATCGAGGTCATCTACGCGCCTCAGGACGAGCACACGCTTGAGCCGAAGGCCGTCACGCTGCAACGCGCGCTCGCAGCGACGCGCGCACGGCCCGACGCCACCGTGATGGTCGGCGATCGTGAGCACGATGTGTTCGCAGGCCACGCATGCGGCACCGCGACCGTCGGCGTCCTCTGGGGTGCGGGCGACCGCGCCGAACTCGAGGCGGCGCGCGCGCATCGGATCGTCGCCACGGTGTGCGAACTTCACCGCGCCGTGCGTCGGCTCGGGCGCGACTGACTGGATTCACTCCTCAGAAGCTTCCTCGCTCCAGTCGGGGAACGGATCCTCATGACGCGACCAGCCCTTGGGCCCCGTCGCGAACTCCTCTTCGGTCAAGAGGCACGCATCGAGCTGCCGCGTGAGTTCGTCGCGATCCATCCCTGCGCCGATGAACACGATCTCCTGCCTGCGATCGCCGAAGGGCTCCTGCCAGTTCGACTTGACCCAGTCGGCAAGTCCGCCGACCCCCTCCCATTGGCTCTTCGGCAGCGCCGCGTACCACATACCCGCTCGACCGATCGTGAGCGACGAGCCCGCCTGCGCCCATGAGCCGCACTCGCGCATGCGCGTCGAGAGCCAGAAGAAGCCCTTTGAGCGCACCACGCCATTCATGCCCCGCGCAAGAAGCGGACCAAGACGCCTCGGATGGAAGGGAATGCGCGCGCGGTAGACGAAGCTCGAGATGCCGTACTCCTCCGTCTCAGGCGTGTGGTTGCCCATGAGCTCCTGCACCCAGCCCGGACTCGCCTGCGCGGTTTCGTAGTCGAAGGTGCGCGTGTTGAGGATATCGCGCGGCGACACCTTCCCGTGGTCCGCGCGGATGAAGCGCGCCTTCGGGTTCAGCTGCCGAAGGATCGCCTCGAGCCGATCGGCGTCGGTGGCGGCCACAAGGTCGCACTTGTTGATCACGATGATGTTCGCGAACTCAACTTGGTCATTGAGCAGGTCGACGATCATCCGCTCGTCGCCGTCGGCTTGAAGCGCTCGGCGGTCCTTCAGCTGCTGCGAGCTGTCCCAGTCGTGCAGGAAGTTCCTCGCGTCGACCACCGTCACCATCGTGTCGAGATCGGCGACATCGGCCAGCATGCGGCCCTCGTCGTCCTGCGCATAGAAGCTCGCGGCGACGGGCTTCGGCTCGCCGATCCCCGTCGACTCGATGAGGAGGTAGTCGAAGCGGCCTTCGTCGGCGAGGCGGCGCACCTCCTTCATCAGGTCCTCGCGCAGCGTGCAGCAGATGCAGCCGTTCGACATCTCGACGAGCTTCTCCTCTGTGCGGCTCAGCTCGACCG
>JBIKTI010000375.1:0-3256 GCA_044348205.1 Phycisphaerales bacterium
ACCATCGAGAAGTGGATGGACAATCCGCGCGGCTTCATGTCGGAGAGCACTTGGCCGATCAACGACCAGATCGGGGCCACGCAGTCGATGGCGCTCACGATGCTCCTCAACCCGACCACGCTCGGTCGCGTCTATGACAACGAGAAGCGCGTGGCCGCAGACCAGGATGCGCTCACGCTGCCCGAGCTGATGAAGGCGCTCTCCACCGAGATCTACAAGGAGATCGGCACTGGAAGCCTCGGCTCGTCGTCGGTGCGCAAGCCGATGATCTCCGCGTTCCGCCGCAACCTGCAGGGCGACTACACCGATCGCCTCATCGCGATCGCGACGGGGAATGCAGGTCTGCCGCGCGTGGCGCGCCAGCTCTCCGCGGCCGAGCTGCGCGAGCTTCAGTCGAAGCTCGACGCTGTCCTCGCCAAGGCGACGAACGGCAACATCGACGCGTACTCGCGCGCCCACCTTGCGGACCTCAAGGCCCGCACCGATGCCGCGCTCGATGCGATCGTCGTGATGAACTGACCGCCAGCGTCTCCTCCCGATTCACCCCGACCCCGCGAAAGCGGGGTCGTTTCTTTCCAGCGGCACCGATCAGGCTTCAATCCGAGGAGGCGCGGCCGTATCCTGCGACCGATGCGATCCGCCGCGGCCATGCTCGGCGCCACGACCCTTGCGCTGCTTGCGGGCGCGGGGATGCGCGCGCTCCACGGCACGCCCGCCGCCGCCTCCGGCGGCGCGATGCAAGGCGCAGACGGTCGCTCCGTCGACTTCGCGAAGGATGTGCTGCCGATCCTCGCGTCGCAGTGCTTCCGTTGCCACGGTGGCGTGCGCGAGCTCGCTGGCCTGAATCTCGCCGACGAATCGCGCATCAGGGCGCCGCTCAGGAGCGGAGAGACGGCTGTCGTCGCGGGCGACCCCGATGCAAGCGAGCTCTTCCGCCGCGTCGTGGCACACGACCCAGACGAGCGCATGCCGCCCGAGTCCGCGCCTCTTTCCGAGGCCGAGGTCGCCGTCATCAGGCGCTGGATCGCCGAGGGTGCCGAGTGGGGGACCCACTGGGCGTTCGCGCCGCGAGGCGAGCCAGCGGCTGCGGCTGCTGCCGACGCGGGCGATGAGGGTTGGGGCGCGCGCCCGCTCGAC
Organism: Phycisphaerales bacterium; assembly: GCA_044348205.1. Lineage (GTDB taxonomy): Bacteria > Planctomycetota > Phycisphaerae > Phycisphaerales > SM1A02 > QWPT01. The sequence continues at coordinate 1,138 of JBIKTI010000375.1, forward strand.
CGCTTCGTGCGCGCGCGCGTCGCCGACGCGGGCCTCGCGCCCTCGCCAGAGGCCGACCGCGCCACGCTCGCGCGCCGCGTCGCGCTCGACCTGACGGGCCTGCCGCCCGACGACGCGCTGCGCGAGGCGTATCTCGCGGACGAGCGCCCCGACGCCTACGAGCGCTTCGTCGACGCGCTGCTCGCAAGCCCCGCCTATGGCGAGCGCTTCGCGCGCATCTGGCTCGACCTCGGCCGATACGCCGACACGCAGGGCTACGAGAAGGACAACCGCCGCGACATCTGGGCGTGGCGCGACTGGCTGATCGACGCGCTCAACGCCGACATGCCCTACGACCAGTTCGCCGTGCGGCTTCTCGCAGGCGACATGCTGGAGGGCGCGACCGATTCCGACCGTCTCGCCACGGCCTTCCACCGCAACACGCTGACGAACACGGAAGGCGGCACCGACAACGAGGAGTTCCGCATGGCCGCGGTCTTCGACCGCGTGTCGACGACCTGGCAGTCGTTCCTCGGAGTCACCTTCCAGTGCGTCCAGTGCCATGGCCACCCCTACGACCCGATCACGCACCGCGAGTACTTCCGCTTCCTCGCCTATCTGAACCAGACAGAGGACGCCGACCGCGACGACGACCACCCGCGCCTCGAGGTCGAGCGCGCGGGCGTGAAGACAAGCGCGCCCGTCATGCGCGAGCTTGCGGGCGACGCGCGGCGCAAGACGCATGTCCTCGCGCGCGGGTCGCTCGGAAGCCCCGAGGAGGAGGTCGAGCCGGGCGTGCCCGCTGTCCTCGGCGGCGTCGACGGCGCACAGCCTGCGGACCGCCTCGCGATGGCGCGCTGGGTCGCGAGCGCCGCGAACCCGCTCTTCGCGCGCGTCGCGGCGAACCGCGCGTGGGAGACGCTCTTCGGCCGCGGCATCGTCGAGTCGAGCGAGGACTTCGGCGTGATGGGCTCGGGCGCCGGCGACCAGGCGCTGCTCGATCACCTTGCCGGCGTGCTTGTCGAGCGCAGCTTCTCGATGAAGGCGCTTCTCCGTGAGATCGTCACGAGCGCGACCTACCGACAGTCTTCCGTCGCGTCGGCGGAAGCGCTTGCGCGCGACCCGGACAACCGTCTCTGGACGCGCGCGCCGCGCCTTCGCCTCGAGGCCGAGCAGATCCGCGACACGGCGCTTGCGGCAAGCGGGCTGCTCTCGCGCAAGCTCGGAGGCCCGCCCGTCATGCCGCCGCAGCCAGAGGGCGTGTGGCAGGTCGTCTATTCGGGTGACGACTGGAAGACGAGCGAAGGCGAGGACCGCTATCGCCGCGCGATCTACACCTTCCTCAGGCGCAGTTCGCCGTATCCATCGTTCATCGCGTTCGATGCGACGAGCCGCGAGACTTGCACCGTGCGGCGCACGCGCACGAACACGCCGCTTGCGGCGCTCGTGATGCTGAACGATCCCGTGTATCTCGAGGCAGCGCAGGCCCTCGCCGTCTCGGCGCGCGCGCATGCCGACGACGCGAGTGCCGTGCGCGCCATGCTCGAGCGAGCGCTCGGCCGCGCGGCATATGCGGACGAAGTCGAGCGCCTCGCGGCGCTCGTCGCGTCGGAGCGCGCGCGCTATGCGGGGCGCGACGAACTCGCGCGTGTCCTCGCGGGGCGCGCGGCCGAAGGTTCCATCGACCTTGCGCGCGACGCCGCGCTCGTCGCCGCCGCGAATGTGATCCTCAACCTCGACGACTTCCTCACGAGATCGTGATTCCCCGATGACGCCGCGCGACGCACTCGCCAACCTCGAAGCGCAGACGCGCCGCACCTTCCTCGGCTCGTGCCTCGGAGGCCTCGCGGGCGGAACCGCAGCGTTCAGCCTCGGCGGAATCGCGCTGTCGGAGCTCCTCGCGCGCGAGGCGGGGGCCGCACGCGGCAGCGGGGGCGTCGCGGGCATGGACCCGCTCGCCGCGCGCGCGCCGCACTTCCCAGCGCGCGCGAAGAGCGTGATCTACATCCACCTGGCGGGTTCGCCGAGCCAGCTCGAGCTTCTCGACTACAAGCCCGAGCTTGCGAAGTTCGACGGGACACCCTGCCCCGACGAGTACCTGAGGGGCGAGAAGTTCGCGTTCATCAAGGGCCACCCCACG
>JBIKTI010000055.1:0-9766 GCA_044348205.1 Phycisphaerales bacterium
AAAGGGCGTGGTTCACGAGCCCGCCGAGCGAAGCCAGGCCGAGCGCTCCGAGCGCGTCGCGTCGATTCATGCAACCTCCCAAGTCGTGCGAAGTCGTGCGAGGTCACGCGAAGTCGCGCGAAGCCGCCCAAAGTCGATCGTGGCGGCCACGATGGCCGCGGCGGGATACGCTACCCGAACTCGACGGGACCGCAAGCGCCGTCGGCCCAGACCCCATGCCCCACTGCACGCTCTCCGTCGTGTCCGCGTTCCTCCTCGCGGCAGCACCGCACCCAGACGCCGTCGAGCCGACGCACACTGTGCTTCCGCCGCTCGCCGCACCCGTCGAGATCGACTTCGATTCGTTCGACATTCCCACGATCCGTGCGAAGACGCTCCGCGATGCGGCCTGTGTCCAAGGATGGATCCACGCACGCGAGCGCTTTCTTCAGATGGACCTCGCGCGGCGCGAGCCCGCCGGCGAGATCGGGCAACTGATCCCCGAAGCGGTCGAGCGCGACCGCGCGACCATCGCGCTCGGCCTTCGCGCAGTCGCGGAGACGGCGGTGGCGCGGCTGCCAGAGGAGCATCGCATGCTGCTCGAGGCCTACGCGGCGGGTGTGAACGCGCAACTCGCCGCTGCGAAACCGTTCGAGTACCAGCTCCTCAAGGTCGAGTGCGCGCCGTGGACGCCCGTCGACTCGATGCTCGTCCAGCTCGCGATGGCGCTCTACCTCGATGGCTCCGACAGCGCGGACCGCGCGCGAACGCCGCTCTCTCGCGCGTTCGGCGAGTCCGTCGCGGCCTTCCTGACCTCGAGCCGCAGCGTGCTCGACATGACGATCGATGGAAGCCCCTCGCCTGCCGCGCCAGCGCTGCCGAACGCGGACGCGCTCGACCTGCGCCCGCGCGGCGCTGTCGGCGCAGAGCCGCGCGGCGATGCTGCCAACCCGCTGAAGCCGATCACGCAGCCAGGCTCGAACGCCTTCGCCGTCGCCGCCGCGCGCACCCGCCATGGTCGCGCCATCGTGGGCAATGACATGCATCTGGCGCTCATGGCGCCGAACTTCTGGTATCGCGTCGATCTCCAGTGGGAGACAGGGCGCCTCGTCGGGCTCTCGCTTCCAGGGGTGCCGCTCCTTGTGCAAGGGACGAACGGACATGTCGCATGGGGCTTCACAAACCTGACTGCGGATCTCTGCGACCTCGTGCTCGTGGAACGCACGGCCGAGGCGCCAGAACTCCATCACACGCCGAAGGGCCCTGCACCGATCGTCCGACGGACCGTGGTGCTCGGCAGCGGTCCGACGGCGCGCGAGATCGAGACGCTGTCGACCGCCTACGGCCCCGTCGTGGCCACGCTCCCCGACGGGAGGCTCCTCGCGATCCGCTCGCCGATTCTCCTCGACGCCGCGATCGACTTCGGGCTCTTCGACATGTGCGGGGCGACCACGCTCGAGTCGGCGCTCGAGTGCGCGCGCCGCTGGCAGGGTCCGCCACAGAATGTGCTTGTCGCAAGCGGCGATGGCCGCATCGGATGGACGATCTCGGGGAGCCTCCCGCTGCGCGACGCGCCCACCCCGCGAATCGTCGACTGGCGCGAGGCGCCCGCGTGGCGCGGGTCCATCCCCGCCGACGAGAAGCCCACGATCGTCGACCCCGCGAGCGGAATCCTCACGAGCGGCAACCAGCTTCCGATCGCACCGACGGGCGCACTTCGCGGCGTTCTCGGCGGGGATGAGGCGCACGGCGACCGTGCACACCGCCTCCGCGAAGTCCTCGCAGGGCGGACGGACTGGGACGAGGCCACGCTTCACGGCGTGCAGCTCGATGTGCATTCACAGAGGCTTGTCCGCTGGCGCGACGCGGCCCTCGCGGCGCTCGGGGCCGAGCCGCTCGCGGAGCCTGCGGAGTCCGCGCGACGCGCGATCGCGGCCTGGGACGGCGCTGTCACGGCGGACTCCTCGGCACCAGTTCTCCTCGATGCATTCCGTCGCGAGATGGCGCTTGCGTTCGCAGGGTGGCTCGCAGCGGCCGACGACGGCGCACGCGCGGGGCTCTCGCAGCGCGAGGCCGCCGCTGCGATCGACGACGAGGCGCTTCTTCGGTCGCTCGAATCGCGTGCGCCGCACCTCTGCGGAGACCCCGCAGCGGGCGACGCATGGATGGCCGCGACCCGCGCGTGGCTCGCGCGCGCGGCGGACGCATCGCTTGCGAAGGAAGCGCGAAGGAGCGAACGCGCGACAAGAACCGCACCCGAGGACGGCGACGCCTCGCCAAAGTTCGTCATGCGCGGTGATCGAAACAGACTTGAAATGCGTCACCCTGCGGCCGACTCGCTTGGCGCGGCTGCGCGCCTCGCTGCAATGCCGAATGCCGCGCTTCCCGGGCATCCGACCACCGTGCGCGTGCAGACGCCCTCGTTCGGCGCGAGCCAGCGTTCGTCTGTCGCTCCATCGCATCTTGAAGACGGAATCCTCGTCACGCCCGCTGGGCAGAGCGGCCTGCCGACCTCTCCGCACTTCCGAAGCCTGCATCGGCCATGGCAGGACGGACTTCCGTTCCCGCTTCTTCCAGGCCCGTCCGCGCGTCGGATCGTGTGCTCGCCCACCGCTCCGTGAGCAGCGTCAGCCCGTCCACTCGAACAGCAGGACGCTCAGGTCGGGCGCCGTCACGCGGTCGTCGCCAGTGAGGTCGTAGGGCGAACTCGGGAGCCCCCAGTCGCCGAGGAGGAGCGTGAGGTCGGCCGCGTCGACTGCGCCGTCCTGGTTGAAGTCCGCTGGCGAGATGCGACCGCCTTGCCAGAGGTTGACCGCGGGAATCGCAGCGAATGCGACGCCAGGCCCCTCCCAGGAGGCGACGAGGCCCGCGGTGCCCGTGCGCTCGAAATACTCGATGCGGAAGGCGTGTCTGCCCTGCGCGAGTCCGATGGAACCGCTGCGGGCCGTGAACGCGTGGAGGCCATCGTGCGAAACGACGACCGTGTCGCCGATCAGCAGGCGAGATCCCTCGTCTGAGGTAAGCGTGAAGGTCCAGCCGCCAGAGGCCGGCACATCGATCCAACCTTCGAAGACCGCTCCGACATTGTCCGAGCGCCCGCTTCCCGCGAAGCCTCCGTTCGTCAGGTTGAACGAGAGCGTGGCAGCAGTGGCCGTCGCGTAGGGCGTCAGCGCTGCGAAGTTCGGGAGCGCGGTCGGCGACGACAGCACGTAGTAGCGCGCGGCGAGGCCGGGGTCCGTGTCGACTGGGTTCTCCGCGGCCCGCAGCGTCTCCACGCTCACGGCCAGCGTGCCTGTCGCTGTCTGGCCAGATGCGTCGCGGAGCAGGTAGCTCACCGTGTCCACTCCCGTGAAGGCCGAACCCGCTGGCAGCGAGTAGACGAGCAGGTCGTAGCTCTCGGGGCCCGTGCTCGACGCGCGCGTCACGGTCGCGCCCGCGGCCGTCGCCGCCGTGAACGACTCGATCACGATGTCCTCGCAGTTGAACGGGAAGTCGTTCCCGAGCACATCGATCGACTTCGCAACCCCCGCGTAGGCCGTGGCCGCGTCGGCGACCGCGACGGGCGCGCGCGCTGCGCCCGTGTAGTTGCAGCCGAGGCTCGCGAGATAGGAGTTCATCGCCGAGATGTTCTGCGGATGGAACGACAGGACGATGTTCGCCTGGCCGCCCGCACAGAACGCGCAGTACGACATGATGGTGCCCTGCGATGCGTTGGTGCAGTCGGCGGGGCTCAGGCCGCATCCATCGACGGGCGGCACGAACGAGTGGGTGTGGATTCCTCCGAGGTTGTGGCCGAGCTCGTGCGCGATCACATAGATGTCCCAGTTCTGCGCGCTGTTGTCCTCGAGCGGCGTGGGGAAGAACCCGTTCAGCGTCGAGGAGAGCCCGTAGCCAAAGCTCGTGCCGCCACAGAGGCCTGGAAGGTCCGCGATTCCGCCACCGAGGCCACGCCCCGAGAGGAAGTGCGCGAGTTCGCGCGAGGTTCCGCCCATGTTGCTCACCCAGTGGTTTCGGAACTGGCTGAGCTGCGTCGAGAGGTTGGTCGCGGTCCACGGATCCGACGGCGTGAGCCAGAGTCGGAGATACGACGCGGAGAGACGCGCGTCGACATCGCGGCTGAAGATCGTGGTCACGGCGGCGGCGACCGTGCCGACATAGCCGACGGCCGCATCTGTGTCTCCGCCGAAGAGGAGCAGGAACTCATGGTCCGTGTCGTAGGCGACGCGGATCTGCCTGCACTGCCCTCCGCCGAGGAAGGCGACGCCTTCAGCGGAGCCCGAGCCCGAGTCCGAGTCTGAGTCGGAGTCTGAGTCTGAATCTGGGTCGCCGGAACCGTTCGACGCTCCCGCCTCCGCCTCGCAGGTCCACGCAGGTTGCTCGATGAAGCCCTGTGGAAGCATCTGCAGGCTGTAGGCGACGGTCGGAAGACCGCTTCCGAAGCGCCCGCTCGAGATGATGATGGTTTCTTCGGGGAACTCGATGAAGCCGAAGGTGCCCGCCGCTGTCGAGGCGAGGAACGCGCGGCTCTCCTCGACACCGAGGACCTCGCCCGCGAGGATCGCGCCATCGAACGCAAGCGACCTCGCAGCGACGGGCCCTGCGCCGACGCTCTCGAGGACTGCGTCCGCCGTGAAAGGTTCCACGGGCACAAGCGCGAGATCGACCGAACGCATCGGGTCGAGCGGGACTCCGCGGAGGATGCCGCCGCCGCCCTGCGCGAGCGCGCGAAGCCGTGTCTGGTCGACCTCGACCACTGCCACGAAGGGGCGAAGCGCTGGCGGAACCCGCTGCAGGTCACCGCGCTGGATCGGTCCGTCGCTCGGGCGCGCGGAGCGGGTCGGGGCGAGGGAGGGCTTGGACGACATCGGGCCGATCGGGGCCGCCTGCAGCGCGAGCGTCGGCTTGTGCGAGCAGCTGGGGCCGCACGCCTCTGCGTGCGGCGCAGCGCGGACGACGCCAGGGCTGGCGGCATAGGGCGAAACGGGACTCGAAACGACGCCGACGACCTGACGCGCGCGAGGCCCGTCGGAGGCACATGCCGCAAGAACGATCGCCGCAACAGCAGTGCAGCCTCGCGACAATCTCGTGCGCAGAAGTTCCTGGGACATCGTTGACCACTCCCTTTGAGGTGGTCGAGCCCGAAAACGCCTTCCGCGTCCGCAGGCGCCGCCACCCTTCCACTTGTCGGCAAGGGAGGGCGCCGACCCGAGAAATCTCTCGGACTTACCCGCATAATCCGCGGAGATCGCGCAATCGGCTCCTTCGGAGTCGCGGACAACCGCCCGCGGACAGTCCCTCGCAGCACGCTGCGTTTTGGTGTATGCTTCTCCGCCCCTGCCACCCTAGCTCAGCGGTAGAGCAGCGCTTTCGTAAAGCGCAGGTCGTGGGTTCAAATCCCATGGGTGGCTCTTTGTGAGCGTTCGCGACTGGCCTGCAAGCTCGTAAGCTCCGGCGAGGCGCGCTGCGCGCTCGCGGTTTGCTTCTCTTGCGCGGATGGAGCCCGTCGGAATCGACGGCTGTGGCAACCCGTTCCGCATGCTGAAGCATGCGGGCACCCACGCCCCCGGCAGCGCCAATCTGCAGCACCAATCAGCAGCACCAAAGGGAGCCGCCGCAGCGGCGACCGCTCAAGATACGAGTGCCCGCAGACGAAGTCTGCGGAACCGTTCGCGTCGGAGTCGACGGCTGGCGTCATCCGTTCCGCATGCTGAAGCATGCGGACACCCACGCCCTCAGCAGCACCAAAGGAAGCCGCCGCAGCGGCGACCGCTCAAACCTCGCGGCGACCGCTCAAACCACGCCGCGACCGCTTAAACCTCGCCGCGACCGCTCTCACTTCGTGATGAGCTTCACAGCCTCGGCAGAGCCAGCGTCGAGCGAGCCGTACAGGCGGCCCGCTGCGTCCGCGGTCGCGCCCTCGGATGCCGAGATCAGGTCGCGCAGCGCGGCAAGCTGACGCTCGCTCGCTGGCGCCCCGCCGCTGCGGGCGGCAAGCGCGGCATAATCGCAGAGGAGGATCTGCTCCTCGCCCTCTGCACCGATGGCTGCGTCGAGGAGCGCGCTCTGTGCAGCGGGCGAAGCCATCAGCGCGAGCACCTCGGCCACGAGCATGCGCAGTCCGCCAGAGCGCTCTGAGAGCGCACGAAGGAGCGCGGGCTCGGCGTCGGCGAGCGGGAAGATCTTGCTGCCGCCGAAGGCAAGGCCACGGAGGGCCTCGGCCGAGCGCACCGCGTACTCGACGGCCTCGGACTCCTCGATTGCGCCACCAGAGCCGCGCGTCATCGCGAGGGTGGCAGCACCACGGAACGAGTCGGCCGTCGAACCCTCGGTCCACACGACGACAGCGGAGTCGGCCTGGAACGCGCGGCGCGCCGAGGACTCCTCGAGCGCGTTTGCGATCGCGACCACGGGGCTTGCACTCGTCGCGCCGCTTGCGCGGACGCGGGCGAGCGTTGCGGAAACTTCGTCGACAGAACCACGCGCCACGACGAGATCGACGCCGTTCGCGTTCAGGACGCCCACCTCGACCTCGTCGAACGACGCTGCGTCGGCAACCATCGCGAGGCCGACCTCGGAGAGCTGGCGACCGATCGCCTGGCGGTCCTCGATCGAACCTCCGATCACGGCGACGCGCGTGGCGCCCGTGTCGACGATCGCGGAGACCAGCGTCGGGACGACGGCGAAGTCACCCGCGAAGCTCTGCGTCGGGCTGCTCGCTGCGATCGCGAGGGCCGCGTCGAGACGCACGCGACGCTCGGAGTAGCGGAGCGCCTCAAGCATCGGTGCGCGGCCCGACTGGGCGACGAGAAGGTCGCCGCCCGCTGTCTGGGCGAGCGCCGCGATCGCGTCGCGGATCAGCGCCGTGTCGCGCGAGTCGATGGCCATGCCCAGGACCTCTGAGCAGACCGAGGGACCCGATGCCGTCGCGAAGAACTGAGGGCTGTAGCGCTGCGCCTCTGCGTCTCCGCCGAGCGTGTTCTCGCGACGGAGGTCCGCAGCCACGAAGATCGCGAGCGCAGCTGTGTTCGACGCATCTGCAGCGAGCGCGCGGCGCGAGAGGAGCTTGGCCATCTCGTCGCAGAAGACAGAGGTCGCGACGGGCGACGCGTTGAGGCCGCCGAAGCCAGAGGCGTCGTAGGACCAGATGTTGTTGACGCTGTCGGTCGGGTTCGGGATCAGCGTGTCCTCGCGGTCGAAGAACCGGCGGGCCAGCGCCGTGAACTGCGCAGAGACATCGCGGGCCTGCCCGCCGAGCTGCGTGACGGCCGCATCGCAGGCTGCGCGCAGCTCGTTCGAGGTGCCCTCGCGGGCTCCGAGCTCGAGGATGAACGGGATCGCGAGCGGACGGCCGAGTTCTCCGAGGAGCGCCACGACCTTGCGCTGTCCCGACGCGTCGAGGCCGGCGAGCGACATGGCGAGCGGAAGCACTGCCTTCGACTCGAGGAGACGGATCGCCTTGGCGGCCTCGAGCTCCTTCGCGGGGTCGCGCGACTCGACGAGCACCTTCAGCAGCTGGGGGGCCGCGTACTCGCCGGCCGCCGTGATGCGCTCCTCAGCGATCATGCGCTCGCGGAGCGTCTTGTTCAGCATCTCGATCGCCTCGCCGATGCGGGCGGGGCTGCGGGCGAGGAGCTTGCGGCCGTCCTCGACGCGGTCCTCGATGCGGGTCGCGAGATCCGAGACCTCGCCCATGAGACGGCTGCGCGAGATGGCGCGGTCGAGGCGCTCGCCGAGCCCCTGCTCGTCGACCACGCTCGCGAGGTCTGCGTCGGTTGCGTTCGCGGAGAGCACGGCCTCCGCCGCCGCCTGCGCGAGATCGGCCTTGCCGATCAGGACATAGTGGACGAAGTCCGAGAGGCTCTTGGAGACGCCCGTGAGGTCGCGCTGCCCACTGCCGGAGGCCGAATCGTCCTGCGCGAGCGCGGTCGGCGCGGTAGCGAGGAGTCCCGTCGCAATGAGGCCCGTCGCGACAAGCATCGTCGAGAGCGTGCGGCGGGCGCGGACAGACGCATTCACGGTCGGCTGGAACAGCATCGAGGTCTCCTAGGGGCCGCTCGGAGGTCGCTCCGTGGCGGATTGTGGAATGTACAGCCCGCGACAAGAACCCGTCAACAGGCGTTGGTCCGTATACTCGCGCCGCTTGGGCGTCCGAAGGCAACTTCGGCGTCGCGACGCGCGTGCGTCGCGGCGAGGGAAGGCGGTGAGAATCCGCCGCGGTCGCGCCGCCGTGACAGGAGGATGTACGCATCCCATCGAATGCAGCCGCGCAGAATCTGTAGCGGCAGCCACTGGCCCTCGGGCCGGGAAGGCGCATTCGTCGCCGCCTCTGGCGGGCCTGAAGTCGGAAGACCTACCCAGGCACGACGGTGTCCGTTCGGACACCCGCCGCGCGCTCCCGGAACGGAGCGCAGCCGATCCGGGCGCGAGCTCCCGGAAGGAGTGCCTCATGCGCACGATGCGCAGCCTTCTGTCCATTTTCCCTTCCTCGCGTGTGCTGGCTGCTCCCGCGCTCGACCGCCTCGACGCCCGCTGGGTGCTCGCATGCTCGTGCGCCGTGGCCCTCGCTGTGCCCGCGCGCGCAGACTTCCCCTTCGCGTCGGATGTCGTCGCCTACACAGCGGGGAGCGGCGCCGTCGCGGGATTCAACAACCCGCTGGTCGCGCTCGGCCCACCAGAGCGCTTCACGGGCGAGGGGCTGATCCCTGGCGCCGTCACGCCGTTCCAGCCCGCCTTCCGCCCCAATGAAGTGGTTTCGCTCGGAGTCGGAGGCGAGCTCATCCTCGCCTTCGACCGCCAGATCGTCGACGACCCGCGCAACCCGTTCGGCGTCGACATCCTCGTCTTCGGAAATGCCTTCTTCACCGACGGCGCGTTCGGGCTCGGCATCGTCGCTGGCCTCGCTGCGGAAGGCGGCACCATCGCCGTGAGCGCAGACGGAGTCGATTGGCGCACGGTCGCCGGCCTCGACGCGGACGGGCTCTTCCCGACGCTCGGCTACCTCGATGTCGGGCCGTTCTCGCCTGTCGCAGGCACGGTCGAGAGCGACTTCACGCGACCCGTCGACCCAGGCATCACCCTCCACTCGCTCATCGGACTCTCGCACGAGGAAGTCGTCGAGCGCTACGCGGGCTCTGGCGGCGGCGCTGGCATCGACATAGGCGTGCTCGGGCTTGCGAGCGCGCGCTTCGTGCGGATCACGGGCCCGAGCGCCGCCGGCATGTCGCCTGAGATCGACGCCATCGCGGCGGTCGCGCCCGTCGGCTCCCCAGCCGACCTCGATGGCGACGGCATGGTCGGCGCGAGCGACCTCTCCATGCTGCTGTCCGCGTGGGGAGTCGCGGGTGGCGGAGCCGCGGGAAGCAAGGTCCCGTCCGCCGATCTCGACGGCGACGGCGTGGTCGCGGCGTCGGACCTTGCGATCCTGCTCGCCGCTTGGGGAGCGACCCGATGATGCGTGCGCCGACCCAGCGCGCGCGCGGACTCACGCTCGTCGAGACGCTTGTTGTGATCGGGATCATCTCCGTGCTCCTGTCGCTCATCGTGCCCGCGACGAGCGCCGTGCGCGCGAACGCCCGCTCGGGCCATTGCCAGTCGAACCTCCGCCAGCTTGCGCTCGCGGCGCACGCCTACGCGCTGCAGAACGCAGAGCGCTACCCCGCCGCGATCCTCTACGAGATGTCGCCCGCAGGCCTCGTCACCCGCGCGTGGGACCACGAGCAGCACCCTGGCGGCGTGGTGCGTCCGGGCATCCTGTGGGGCTTCCTCTCGAGCCCCGCTTCCGTGCAGC
>JBIKTI010000376.1:0-3251 GCA_044348205.1 Phycisphaerales bacterium
ATCGCTGCGGATACAGCTTCGTTTCGCCTCCTTGCCATCCGGGCGCCGCGCGCTTCTTTGGTCTTCGGGGATCCGTCAGACAGAACCTAGGCCTCTTGATCGCCGCTCCCGCGGGGCTCTACCCCTTCAAGGACGGCGTGCCCCCTGGCGCGGGCGACACCTTCCGCGGAGAAGTTCTCGACGAAGCGGCGGCCCAGAGGATGCTTGATCGGCCGAAGGACTGGCCCGAGGTGGCGTTCACGCCATCCCCCGCGCAGATCGCGGGCTCGTTCGCCGTCGCGACGCTCGGTTTCGCGCTGACACTCGGCTTCGCCAGAATCGGACGCAGGCAGAACGGCCGGTAGCGGCTTTCCAGACTCCGCGACACTGGCCGACGCCTCTTCGCGCGAACTGCAAGCTACCCTCGACGACATGGACCAAATCAAGGCCGCCATCGCGTCGTACGAGTCAGGCCCCGCCAAGCTTCGCGAGGCCTGCGCTGGGCTGCCCGCCGAGCACCTCGCCCGGCGCATCGGGCCAGGCGAGTGGAGCATCATGGAGAATGCGGTGCACCTCCTCGACAGCGACCTTGCGTCGACGCACCGCAAGCGCCGCATCGTGGCCGAGGAGTGCCCGCTCCTCGTCGCCTACGACGAGAACGCGTTCATCGCGCGGCTCCCGAGCGAACGCTGCGATCTCGCGGAGGTGCTCGACCTCTTCGAGCTGAACCGCCGTTTCACGGCGCGCTGGCTGCGCACGCTGCCCGCCGAGGCATTCGCACGCGTGGGCGTGCACACGCAGCGCGGCAAGGTGACGCTCCTCGAGATCGTCGAGATCTACGCGAACCATGTGGACCACCACCTGAAGTTCGTGCGCGAGAAGCGGAAGAACCTCGGAGCGTGACACGCAGCCGATTCTCTCGACATGATCGAAGAGGTCGTGGGCCGGCGTCGCGTCGCAGGCGACGAGGTTCCACCGACGATTCGCCGACCATCGATCTGCGCGGAATCCCGGCGGGAGCCGTCGGCGCCTTGGCGGCCACCGGGCGCATCTCCGATGGATTCGCAGCTCTCGCGGAAGGAATCGCGGTCGGAACTCAAAGCCAGGGACATGACGCTCCGATCATCTATTCGCCAAGAGAAGACGCCATATTCGCCAAATGGCTCACCGCCGCTCGCGCAGCTCGGTGTCCTGGCCGAGCAGGCGCTCGAGCCCCGAGCGCCGCAGCATGCCAGCCGTGCGGGCCCGCTCCTGCGCGGCCTCGAGCGTGAGCCCCTCGTTCACGACGAGATGCGCGATCCACAGCGTGACGGCCCTGCCGCCGCTTGCGCAGTAGAGAAGCGCCCTGCCCCCCTTGCGCGAGGCGAGCGCGGACTTGAGCGCTGCGACATCCTCAGGTGCGAATCCTTCGTTCCCGCCGAGCGGAATCTCGACGAAGTTCATGCCGAGCCTCTTCGCGAGCGCGGCCTGTGCGAAGGGAACAGACGCGGCCTCGCCTGCGGTGCGGCAGTTGATGAGCACCGTGACGCCTTCATCGGCGAGCTCTTGGAGCAACGCCTCGCTCGGCTGCCCGCTCACGAGCACATCTCCGTCGGCGTAGACGGGGACGAAGGGTTCGTCGCCGATCGCCACGGGGAGCGACGGATCGGCCGACCACTCCGTCCACGAGCCTTCGTAGAGCGTGACACGCTGCCATCCGAGCACGCACCTGAGGTAGAGGTAGAGCAGCGTCGCCTCGCGGCCCGTGCCGCAGTAGACGATCGTCGGGTAGCTCGGATCGAGCCCCGCCTCGCGCAGCAGCCCCTCGATCTCCTTGCGCGGCCTGAAGAGAGCCTCGTTGTCGGCGCGCATGAGCGACTTCCAGTCGAGGTTCACAGCGCCCGGGATGTGGCCGTTGCGGATCCAGTTCCTGCCCTCGCCACGATAGAGCTTCGCGGGGCGCGCATCGACGAGGACGCCCTCGTCTGTGTCGACCATGCGCCGGACATCTTCGAGCGACGCCGCCACCGGATCTGCGGGTGGAGACCCCGACCAATCCGAGACCTTGAACACGCCGTGTTCCTGCGACACATCGGCGACGCCGCGCCAGGCGTCGAATCCGCCATCGAGGATGAGGACGCGCTGATGACCTGTCTTCAGGAGCGCATAGGCGACGATCGCAGCGGCGAGCGGATCCTCTCCATCGCCGTAGACGAGAACGGGCGTGTCGGCCGAAACACCAGCGCGCGCGAAGATCGCCGCGAGTTCCTCCACGCGGCGGAGCTGCACGGGAAGCGCGCCCGATGGGCCACGGAGGACTTCGTCGTCGAGATGGACGGCACCTCGGAGATGCCCTGCGAGATACTTCGCGACAGGGCGGGCGTCGATCGGATGCACGCGCCCGTCACCGACGAGCGCCCGCGCGCGCGCGACCGACACGATGTCGAACGCACCGAGCTGCCGTGCGGGCGCGGCAACAGCAGCCGGTGGCGCGGTCCCGTCGGAAACCTGCCCCGCGCCTGCGCCGGCACCGTCAAGCGGCGCGAGCAGAAGAAGTGCGGACGAGAACGACGCTGCGAGCGTGAAGATCATGATGCTCCTCGGAGTGTTGTTCGACCGCCGTCCGTCCGGACATGCGGTCCTCTCCGGAGACAAGAACGGAGCCCGAGGCCTTGTCTCGTCGCCATCCCGCTGGGCGCGGCTCCAGCGAGCCGCAGCCGTCGTCACGACCCTGGCGCCGACGGCCGCGCGCACTCGATGACCAGCAGACGCCCGTCGTTGCGGTCGAACCGCTCGCAGGCGTTCGCGAGCTCGAGTTCACCCGTCAACTGGGCGTCGTTGGCGACAATCTCGACATAGTCGGGGAGCCGAGACGCCTCGGAGCGCAGCACGCGGCCAGCCACGACCGCGCAGGCGACGACGAGCGCGGCGGCCGCGGTTCCCTGGGTCGCGCGTCGGATCGCGCGGCGGCGGCGCGCCGCAGCGTCGAACGAGGCGAGGCCGAGGCTGAGCGTCTTCAGCTGCGAATCATTGAGCGTGTTCATCGCTTCGTCCTTCGCTGGTCGCTCGTTCCCGCGTTGCCCCGATGAGCACGCGCCCGCTCGGCCGCGCGGCGTAGCTTGCTGTCGATGGCTGAGGCACCGATCCCGAGCATCGCGGCAAGCTGCGCAAGGCTTCCGCCCGCGCGCACCCGCAGCTCGAGGAGTGCCTGCTCCTCGCTGGTGATTCCGTCGATCTCCTGGGTGTCGCGGCGCAGCGATTCGAACAGCTCGAAGTCATCGATGAAGTCGGCC
>JBIKTI010000377.1:0-3236 GCA_044348205.1 Phycisphaerales bacterium
AGTCTGCGGAACGAGAATCGTCGGAGTCGACTCCCACACCATCCGTTCCGCAGACTGCGTCTGGACTTCGTCCAGACTCCGTCTGACGGGCACTCATGGTTTCAGCCTCTGATGGCGTGGGTCATGATCGTCGGAGTCGACGGCTGAAACCACCCGTTCCGCATGCTGAAGCATGCGGGCACCCCTGATTCCGGTCCCGACAAAGGGAGCGGCCGCAGCGGCGACCGCTCAAATCACGCGAGCGCTCTCACATCGCCGCGCCGTTCTCCGTCTCGAGATAGGTGTAACCCGCGAGGCCCGCCTCGTAGTTGCGCACGAGCGCGTTCGACTCGGCCACGGTCATGTGCTTGTCGCGCACCGCGCGCTCGCACTCGTGCCGGATCGCCTGGCCGAGGCGATGCACGTCGTACTGCACATATTGCAGCACCTCGCGCACCGAATCGCCTTCGACGATCTCGTCGATCCACCAGTTGCCGTTCTCGTCAAGGCGCACATGCGCGACATGCGTGTCGCCGAAGAGGTTGTGGAGGTCGCCGAGCGTCTCCTGGTAGGCGCCCACGAGGAACGCGCCGAGGAAATACTCGTCGCCGTCCTTGATGTCGTGGAGTTCGACGAACTTCTTGACATCATGGTCGTCGACGAAGCGGTCGATCTTGCCGTCCGAGTCGCAGGTCATGTCGGCGAGCGTCGCCTTGCGGGTCGGGCGCTCGTCGAGCCTGTGGATCGGCATGATCGGGAACAGCTGGTTGATCGCCCAGATGTCGGGGAGCGACTGGAAGATCGACAGGTTGCAGAAGTAGGTGTCGCTCGTGTTGGTCTCGAGGTCCTGCAGCTCCTCGGGAACGCTGCGCATCTCCTTGGCCTTGTCGCGGACCTTGGCGCAGGTGGCCCAGAAGATCCGCTCGGCGAGCGCGCGGTGCTCGAGGCTGAGGTAGCCGACCGAGAAGAGGTTCATCGCCTCGTCGCGCGACTGGAGCGCGTCGTGGTAGCACTCGAGGAGCCTGCGCTCCGTGATGGAGGTGTACGCCTCGAAGAGATCGACGATGGGACGCGGAATCTCCCCGTGCTCGTCCTTCGAGACGGCGTCGAGCGACGCGGGCACTGTGAAGCGGTCGAGGCGGTTCGCGCCAAGGACATCGAACACGAGCACGCTCTGCTGCGCGACCATGGCGCGGCCCGACTCGGTCACGATCGTCGGGTGCGGCACGCCCTCCTCGTCGCAGACGGACATGATCTTGTAGACGACATTCGCAGCGTACTCCTGCAGCGTGTAGTTCGTCGAGAACTCGAAGTTGGTCTGGCTGCCGTCGTAGTCGATGCCGAGTCCGCCGCCGACATCGAGGTAGCGCATGCCCGCGCCCATCTTGGCGAGCTCCGTGTAGATGCGCGCGAGCTCGTTGACGCCCGAGCTGACCTGCCTGATGTCGTGGATCTGCGAGCCCATGTGGCAGTGCAGGAGCTGCAGGCAGTCGGCCATGCCGCGCGCCTTCAGGTACTCGAGCACATCGATCACCTCGGTGAGCGAGAGGCCGAACTTCGCCTTCACGCCCGAGCTGTGGCGCCAGCGGCCCGCGCCTGGCGTGGCGAGGTTCACGCGCACGCCGATCTTCGGGCGGATCTGGTACTTCTCGGCGTACTTCACGATGAGCCGAAGCTCCGCGAGATTCTCGATGACGGGGATGATGTTGCGGCCGAGCTTCGCGGCGAGCGTGACGAACTCGATGTAGCGGTCTTCCTTGAAGCCGTTGCAGATGATGAGGCGGTCCGGCGAGTCGCTGGTGAGGCCCATCACGGCGAGGAGCTCGGGCTTCGAGCCGACCTCGAGGCCGAAGCCATACTGCTCGCCGTACTCTCGGATCTCCTGCACGACGCGACGCTGCTGGTTCACCTTGATCGGGTAGACCGCGGTGTAGTTGCCCTTGTAGCCGTTGTCGCGGATCGCCACATCGAACGCATCGTGGAGGTCGCGCAGGCGGCGATGGAGAAGGTCGCTGAAGTGGAGAAGGACGGGCGTGCGCAGCCCGCGCTCGCGCAGCCCCTTGACGACCTCGAAGAGATTCACCTCATGGCCAGGCGTCCGGGTCGGACGCACGATGACCTGCCCGCTCTTCGCGATCTCGAAGAAGCCCTTGCCCCAACCGCGAAGGTTGTAGAGATCGGCCGCGTCGTCGACAGACCACGGCTCGATGCCCGCCTTCACGCGCGCCATCGGGTTCGAGGCGGGCTGGGTGGACTGGGCTGCCTGCGCTGCAGGCGACGAGGAGGGGAGAACCTGTGACATCGAAGTCGTGGACCGTCCTTTCAAGCCGCCCACGGAGGGTTCCTTCACGGAACCCCGCGCTGGCGGCACCCGCGGTTGGTGCGAAGGTTTCGCGGGGGAAGCCGCCATGATAGGCGAACCGGGCGCCCGTTCGATGCCGCTCTGCTCGGAGACGGTCGAGAACGGTGACGCGAGCCGCAGAGCCGCGTTCGCGGGAATTCCGAGACTCGGGTGTTTGTTCCGTGCCAACCGCGCGGTACCTTTGGAGCGCGCGTCGCTGCTTCCCTCCCTCCCAGCAGCGACGGCAGTCCCTCCCCTCACCACGGTCCCCGTCCCTTCCCCTGCATTCCCTTCTCGAGTTCCCTCCATGCTGACGAACGCTTGCCTGCGCGATCACGCGCCCCGTCGCAACCTGTCCATTCTTCCCGTCGCCCTCGCGGCGCTCGTCACAGGCGCCGCACACGCTGGCCCGACCTGGGATGTCGACTACAACGACGACGCCAAGGCCACGCCCGCAACGGCGCAGGCCATCACCCTCACGGGCCCCGTCCTCAACATCGCGGGCAACCTGACGGGCGTCGGCTTCGACGGCGAGGCGGACTTCGTCGACATGTACCTCGTCGACATCCGCGAACCGACCCTGCTCCGCCTCTCGACAGCGGGCGGCGACCTCGGCGGCGATGCCAGCTTCGACACGCAGCTCTTCCTTTTCCGCCGCGCGGGGGGCCAGAACGACCCGCGCGCGCTTGGCCTCCTCGCCAACAACGACGCAGCACCAGGCCTCGTCGGCTCGTGGCTCGGCAGCTCCGCCAACGACGGCAGCGGCTTCTCGCTCGTGGCGCCCGGGCTCTACTACATCGCGATCGCGGGGCTCGGCGTCTCCGCAGTCGGCGAGTCGGGCGAGTCGATCTTCACGGGGCTGAGCGTGCCTGGAGCGGTCGTCTTCGGCGGCGAGAAGGAACTCGCAGATTGGGCG
>JBIKTI010000378.1:0-3234 GCA_044348205.1 Phycisphaerales bacterium
CCCACACGACCTTCGCGAGGTACTCGAGGTTGACCTGGTGGACGATGCCCGTCGCGGGCGGAACCACCGAGAAGTTCGAGAAAGCGCCCTGGCCCCACTTGAGGAACTCGTAGCGCTCCATGTTGCGCTCGAACTCCTTCTCGCCGTTGATCGTGAGCGCGACCTTCGAGCCGAACGCATCGACCTGCACAGAGTGGTCGATGACGAGGTCGCACGGAACCAGCGGATTCACCTTCTTCGGGTCGCCGCCGAGGCGCTTCATCGCGGCGCGCATCGCGGCGAGGTCGACGATGCACGGAACGCCCGTGAAGTCCTGCAGCACCACGCGGCCTGGCATGAACGGGATCTCGTTCTCGCCGACATTGCGCGCGTCGTAGCCCATGAGCGCCTTGAGGTGCTCCTCGGTGACGATGAAGTCGTCGAAGTTGCGCAGGCAGCTCTCGAGGAGCACGCGGATCGAGATCGGAAGCTTGCGGAAGTCGCCGAACTTCGCGAGGGCGTCGAGGCGGTAGTAGTGCTTCGCGCCGTACGGGGTGTCGAGCGAGGTGCGGGCGCCGTAGCGATCGTGGGTGGTCGTCATAGGGATGGGTCCTGACAAAGGCGAGTCGCCGAGTATAGAGCGCGCCGCGGCGCGCGCTCAGGGCGCGGGATTCGCGCGGTTTTCGGGAGCATCGGGGTCTTGCGCGCGGCCACACTCCGGGCACGCGGCGCGCGGCGGAAGACCGACGAGCGCATAACCGCATCCCGCGCAGCGTGGCCCCGCGTCGGCGCGCTCGCCCGGCATCGCCCACGGCAGCGCGAGGAGCGGCGGTAGGCCGACGGCGATCGAGAGGATGAAGAACCCCTTGTAGCCGAGGGATTCGACGAGGAAGCCGCTCGTCGAGCCGACGAGCGCGCCCGCGAGGAACATGAGGCCCGACAGGATCGCGTACTGGGCGGCCGCGAAGCGCGGCTCGCAGAGCGTCATGAAGTAGGCGACGAACGCAGCGCTCACGAGGCCGTTGCAGAGGTTCTCGACGACGACGACCGCTGCGAACGCCGGCAGCGACTTGCCCGTCTCGACGAGCACGAGGTACCCCGCGTTCGACGCGACCTGCAGGATGCCGAAGGCGACGAGCGCGCGGAAGAGCCCGAAGCGCTTCACGCAGATGCCGCCGATGATCGCGCCAACGATCGTCATCGCGAAGCCGAGCAGTTGGCGGATCGTGCCGATCTCGGCGATGTCGAAGCCGAGTTCCTGCCGCAGGAACGGCATGGTCATGCGGTTCCCGAGGAGGTCGGGCAGGCGGAAGAGCAGCGCGACGAAGAGAACGATCCCAAGCCGCGGCCCGAGCGCACGCGCAAACGACGCGAACGGGCCGATCACGGCGTCCGCGAGCGTCTCAGGCGCCTTGCGCTTTGGCGGTTCGGGCGCGAGGAGCGCGGCGCCGACGCCGACGAGCATCGCGGCGCCACCTGCGCCGACCGCGAGCTTCCACGCGAGCGCCTGCGCGGCCGCATCGCCTTCGGGCCCGAGCAACAGCGCGATTTCCCCGTGCAGCATGAGGATCGCCGCGCCGATCGACACGAACGCCACGCGGTAGCCGAGGACGAACGCGCTCGCCGCGGGGCCTTCCTCGCCGCCGCTCGCGCTGTCGGTGCGGTGCGCGTCGACGGCCGCATCGAGCGTGGCGGAGAGGAATGCGATCGCGAGCCCGGCGATGGCCGCGGGAAGCACGGGCGAATCCGCGGCGGACGGCCCGACCCACGCGAGCAACGCGAACGCGCCGACGAGCAGCGTGCAGAGAAGCGCGATCCAGCTGCGCCGCAGGCCAAGCCACGCGAAACCCGGCGCGGCGAAGCGGTCGAGCAACGGCGCCCAGAGAAGCTTCAACCCGTACGGGAGCGTGATGAGCGCAAGCAGCCCGATGTCGGCGGGCTTGAACCCGAGATCCGAGAGCCACGCGGAGAGCGTGTCGTTGACGAGCACATTCGGCAGGCCGCTTGCGAAGCCGAGTACGCCGATCGCGGCGATCAGGCGCGTGCGCGCGCTCAGATCCCACCGCCCATCGAGATCATGCGCAGCTCAAGCTTCGGACCCGTGACGACATGCCCGGCAGGCACGCTCTTCGTGAGGAACACGCCACCCGCGACGACCGATCCCCTGCCGATCACGGTGTCGCCACCGAGGATCGTGGCGCCTGCGTACACGATGACATCATCTTCAAGCGTGGGATGGCGCTTGTAGCCTCGACGCATCGAGCCGTCGGGTTCTCGCTCGAAGCTCTTTGCGCCGAGCGTGACGCCTTGGTAAATACGGCAGCGGTGACCGATTGACGCGGTCTCGCCGATGACGACGCCCGTGCCATGGTCGATGAACACGCTGTCACCGATCGTTGCACGCGGATGGATGTCGATGCCCGTCTCGCGGTGCGCGTGTTCTGCCATCATGCGCGGGAGGAGCGGCACGCCGAGCAGGTCGAGCGCATGCGCAAAGCGATGGACGAAGAGCGCGCGCACACCCGGGTAGCACACGACAATCTCGAGCTCGCTCTGCGCTGCGGGATCGCCCTCGAAGGCGGCGCGAACATCGAGCTCGAGACGCGCTGAGATCGCGGGGACTTGCGCGAAGAAGGCCATCGCTCGCGATCCGTCGTCGCGTTGTCCGCTCGACGCAAATGCTGCATGGATCAGTTCGTGCACGCCATGAACGACCTCCACTGCGAGGGTGTCGCCGCTTGCACCAAGTGTTCGTAATGCAGGAAAAACAAGCGCACGCAGCGCTTCCACAACGGCAATCAGACGGCGCTCAGACGGAGGCGCGTCCTGGGCAGACTTCGCCGCCAACAGCGCGAGATGACGCAGGCAGGCATGGGTTGATCGATCTTCCACACGGCGAAGGATACAACGAGCCGGGTTGATGAAAGAAACGTCGCGCGCGGATACAGCTCCGCGCGCGACGTGGATATCAATCGAGGGAAGTTTGAGACGCGCGTCGTTCGAGACGCGCATTCCACAACGGGTAAACCCTGCTGAGCGTCAGGCGCCGTCGCCGCGGCCACGACGACCCTCGCCACCGCCGCGCATGTTGCCAAACTGCTGGCGCATGTACTCGCGAACGGCCTCGCGCTCGTCATCGTCGATTTCGCCGTTCTTGTTCTTGTCGACCGCATCCATGAACGCCTTGCGCTGGTCTTCGGGAAGACGTTCAAGCATCGTCTGCATCCCGCCGCGGTCACCGCCGCGGCCGCCCTC
>JBIKTI010000379.1:0-3230 GCA_044348205.1 Phycisphaerales bacterium
CCGCGTCTGCTGCGTCGACTACGCGAAGATGGCCGCCGCGTGCGAGCCGCTCGCCGCGCGCATGCGCAAGGCCGACAAGGTCCACATCAAGGGCCCGGGCGACACCGACCTCGCCTTCTCGATCAAGAACATCGGCGTCGTCCCGTGCTGCGGCGACAAGAACATCCCCGACGGCGAGTGCTTCACAGCGCCCGTGCGCGACAGCATCAACGGCGTCCTTCAGTACAACACGCCCACCGTCTACAACGGCCAGAGCTTCGAGAACATCCGCTTCGTCTTCAAGAACGGCAAGATCGTCGAGGCCTCGTGCCAAGGCGATTCGAAGAAGCTCAACGAGATCCTCGACACCGACGAGGGCGCGCGCTACATCGGCGAGTTCGCGATCGGCTTCAACCCGCACATCACGCACGCGATGAAGGACATCCTGTTCGACGAGAAGATCGCGGGCAGCTTCCACTTCACGCCCGGCCGCTGCTACGAGGAAACCGACAACCGCAACAACAGCGAGATCCACTGGGACCTCGTCTGCATCCAGCGCGCAGACCACGGCGGCGGCACCATCAGCTTCGACGGCGAGGTGATCCGCAAGGACGGGCTGTTCGTGCCGGCGGATCTCGCGGCGTTGAACGGGTGATCCTGGCGCGTGCAAGGTTCGCGTAAGCAGGCTACTTCACAGCGACGCCACACTCGGGGCAGCGTGGAAGCCCCGCGAGCGCGTGCCCGCACGCGCGACATTCGCCGCGGCGGGCACGGAATGCAGCGCGCGTCGAGAGCACCGCCACCCTGAGCGCGAAGAGCAGGGATCCGATGAGCGTTGCGAAGAACGCAGTGTTCACGCCGAACCCAACGGGAATCATGCGAGTCGGGAACACCGGCGGCGGTCGCCCGACGGTAAATGAAGCCATGATTTCCTCGATCGGGCGAGGGTCAGCCATGAGGCCGCTCGTGAACCACGGCGGCGCGAACCAATCCAAGACGCTCATGTTGGCCCGCCGAGCCGGCGGGACCGCTCCGGCGACGACGGTGTGGTGGGGAGTGTACGGTGTGAAGTGAGGGACATTCGGCTTATGGTTGATGACCTCGACGACCATTGACTTCATCGGCCATCCATAGGCGATCTCCTCCAGCATCTCAAGGCAGCGAGGGTCGTCGCTCGAGGGCTTGCTCACTCGACTCCATGATGGGACGTGCGCGCTTGACGGACTTGGTTCGGGGATACCCCATGAGCGCACGGCGAAGACGGATCCATCCCCAGAACTCCGTTGCAGGTAGACGGTCCATCCATTTCGCGAGAAGAATTCGTGCGGCAACTGGTCCGGAAGCGAGCCCGACTCATTCCATTTCGCAGACTCCTGCTTACGTAGAAAGTAGACCGTGCTCTCGCCCACGGGGAAGGCCTCCACTCGCGCCGCGACGAGCGTCGTCAACGCGCCGCCCGCGACGCTGAAGAGCACGACGACGACCAAGCGTGCGAGAGAAGCAAGCTTTCTCTCGAGCACTCGGGGAGTCAGTACGGAACTTGCCATCGTCCTTCCGTTGTACCGCCTTCGGGTTCGCAAGTCGGCTCCTCCCCAACTGGAAACACTGGCGGGATCGAGCAGGTTGCCAAGGGGCAATCAGGCCGTACATGGATCGGGAGAGCGGTACCGGGGACACTGATTGACTTCGTCTGTGATCCTGTTTCGTACTGCGTCTGGAAGTAGGTGCCCACAACCGCTCCGGTGTAGCAGTTTGTTTCCGTGATCTTCCGAAACCGATGCCTCGAGACCACACGACTGTAGTTGCAGTCCGTGTGGCAGCCCATCCCAGGGGAGGGCTGCAGGAGAGTCCACGGCCTGCAGTTCCAACCTTGGCTCGGAAACCAAGGTCCCGGAAGTCCCTCTGAACTGCAAACCGGATACCAGCCTGTGGCGATGCATCCAAGGTCCTCGTCGGAGATCGACGGCGCCGACTCATCATCAACTCGGTAGGTGATCCGCTCAATCAGCCCCAGCACCACCGCCTGCGGACACGCGACCACGCCCGGCTCCGCCGTCGCGAGCGCCACGCCCTCCAGCGGGCCGATCCACGCGGCCCTCCAGCCCGCGCCCTCCAGCATCTCGACAATCGGCTGCGGGTCCTCGAGGTCCGCGACCAGCGGCGCGAGCGCGTCCGACTCGAGCACGCCCTTGACCATCGGCTCCGGCTCGGCCGCCGCGACCGCTGCCACGGCGACGGGCCACGATTCGTCGGTCGAGTCCCCGAGCGCCAGCGCCTCCTTCACCGCGCGGATCGCCTTCGACTGGTCCTGGTCCTCGAATGCCTTCGTCTCCCACGATTCCGCGCCGTCAGCCGCTGCGACCTTGCGGTACCAGACCGCGGTGAGATTCTCGCCGTAGGCCAGATCCTCGCGAAGCGCGAGGAACGATTCGACCTTCCCGTCGAGCAAGGTCGGCACGAGCGTCCACTCGCGGCCGTACCCGCCGCGCCTGATGCGCACGCCTGAGACGCTGCGTTCGCCGATCGTGGGATGTGCGGCGCGCACCCCGCAAGCCGCCTCATGACTGCCCGCACTCGCGGCAGCGCGAAAGCCCCGCAAGCGGGCACCCGCACGCACGGCACTCGCCGCGGCGGGGGCGGCGGCGCTCAGCGAAGGCAACGCGCGAGGCAGCGAGGCTGGCGAAGAGCGCCCCCGTTGCCAGCGAAGTGAGAAGCACGTTGCCCCACAGCACTCGCTCCGAGCGATGGTCTGCGGTCGGCGTGGACTCAGAGTAGAACTCGAGCGAGGGAACCGGCCAGCCGCTCGAACCGATGGTCTGTGCGAAGCTGATCTGCTCGCGCGCGTTCTTCGGATCTGTCGACTCGTCAGGCGGAATGAGCGTGTATGTCCGCACCGACCTGCTGATCTCGATCCCCGCAACGGTGTAGACGATCTCCTCACCAGTCTCGGGTGGCGGCCACTCGATTCGACCGTTGATTGGCTGTCGCGGCCAGCCGCTGGCACGCACCTCCGACCCGTCCAGTGTGCGCCTCTCGAAGCCGCCGAACACCAGAGCTATGAGCGTCGGGAAACCAGGCTCGCTTCCACTTCGTAGGAGGACGGCCCAGAACCAGTTCAGCATCGCCATTGCCAGCGCCGCGACCGAAAACACCACGAGGATCGCACGTCGGGATCTCGGAAGTGTCTTCAGCGGTCGCATGCCGAGCCCCTGACCTATCACGCGGACCTTGTTGAGTTCCCTCAACAGCCC
>JBIKTI010000380.1:0-3200 GCA_044348205.1 Phycisphaerales bacterium
ACACCTTCGACACGCAGGACGAGTCCGACCCGATCCTCGAGGACCTCGAGGTGGCGCTCGGCGCGCTGCGCGAGGAGCTGCATGTCTTCGCCGAGAACCGCGGCTCGATGGTCGGCAACATCACGATCGTCGACAAGGGCGACGAGATCGACTGCCGCCGCATGGGGTCGGGCGGCTACGCGCTGCCCTCGATCGTCGAGCCGGACATCATCCAGTTCAAGAAGTGCGAGGCGAAGTTCGTGCTCCATGTCGAGAAGGGCACGGTGTGGAACCGCTTCAACGAGGACCGCTTCTGGGAGAAGAACAACTGCATCCTGACGCACGGCGCTGGCCAGCCGCCGCGCGGGTGCCGGCGGCTGCTGCAGCGGCTCAACCAGGAGCTGAGGCTGCCGATCATCTGCGTGCTCGACAACGATCCTTGGGGACACTACATCTACAGCGTCATCAAGCAGGGCTCGATCTCGCTGGCGTTCGAGAGCACCCGCCTGGCGATTCCCGATGCGAAGTTCCTCGGGATCCGCGCCAAGGACTTCCGCGAGTGCGGCCTCGACGACGCCGTGAAGATCGACCTCACCGACAACGACATCAAGCGCGCGCGGGAGATCCTCGCCTACCCATGGTTCGACGGTCACCGCGGCTGGCAGAAGGAGATTAACGCGCTGCTCTCGAACGGCTTCAAGATGGAAGTCGAGTCGTTGATCACGAAGGACATCTCCTATGTGACCGAGACCTATGTGCCCGAGCGCCTCAAGGCGCGCGATTGGCTCGAATGATCGGCGCGCGAGGGCTGACGGGTTTTTGGATTTTCTCACGGAGGCACGGAGGCACGGAGATCAAGTCTTCCAGCTTTTTCATGCCCTGCGGGGATGAGGAGGAATGGATGGGTTGATTCCATTGAACTCTCTCCGTTGCTTCCTTCCTGTTCTCTCCTTCACTCTTCCCTTATCCCCTCCGTGTGGCCCTTGCCGCGCGGACGACAAGCGACTACCCCTGATCTCCGTGCCTCCGTGCCTCCGTGAGAGACCTCCTCTGCGAGACCTCCTCTGCGACACCTCCGCTGCGAGAGCAACGCTCCCGGCGAATCGCCGAGTCACGCCTGCCGTTCGGCCCGGGTGAACAGGCGGTCGAGCACGGTCTTGCGTGCGTCGTCGTCCTCGGCCGCGCGCGAGAGGTCCGCGGGACCCTCGAGGGGAAGGCGCACGACGAAGTCGCTGCCCTTGCCAGGCTCGCTGAAGAGGTCGATGCGGCCGCCGTGCTCCTCGACGATGCGCCGCGTGACCGCAAGCCCGAGCCCTGAGCCTCCCTTCCGCCCCGTCACATACGGGCGGAAGATCTCGGCGTGCTTCTCGGCGGGAATGCCGGGGCCCGTGTCGATCACGTGGATAGCGACCTCGCGCGGCGCGTCGGCCCGCACGCCACGCGGGGTCGTGCCCTCTGTGGTTCGGAGCCGGATCATGAGTTCCCGCGTGCCAGAGTCCTGCGCGGCCATCACCTGGGTGGCGTTGATGAGGAGGTTGAGGAGCGCCTGCTTCACCAGTGCGGGGTCGACGCGGGCGACGACGGGAGCAGCGGGGAGGTCCGCGCGGAGCACGACGCGGTGCAGGTCGCACTGGGGCCTGTAGAAGTCGGCGAGCTCATCGACGATCGCGACGAGGTCCGCCTCGACGGGCGCGAGCTTGATGCGCCCCGCGAATCGGAGGAAGTCGTTCAGGATGTTCGCGAGTCGCGTGGCCTCGCGCTCGACCGTCTCCACGCGCCGCACCAGGCTCCCCTTTTCGTCCTCGGGAAGGTTCGAGTCGGCGATCGCCTCGCTCGCCAGCTGGACATTGAGCCCGATGGTGGAGAGGGGGTTCTTGATCTCGTGCGCAAGGCCGCCGGTCAGCGCACCGAGCTCTGCAAGTCGCTCCTGCCGTCGCGCGCGCTCTTCCGCCCTACGCAGTCGGGCAAGCCTGCGGCCAAGGAAGAGCGCGGCCGCGAGCAGCGCGGCCCCGGCACCAAGGACGGCCGAAAGAATGAGATACAGCCAATCCATGCCCGGCGGAGCGTATCAGGGCGAGGAACCCTCGCTCGACCTCGAGCGAAGCCAAGCGGACATCACATGGATCTGGCCGTGGTGGAGCGGCTCAGCTCGATGCGCGTGACCGCGAACCTGGTCGCTCGGCTGGCGGCACGCGGGAACCCAAGGACCTCGCCTTTGTCGCCGACCAGCCCTTGTCGCCATCGGCCGCGGAGTAGAGAACGCGTTCGCCATCGCGAAGCGCGCGGAACCCTTCCGACTGCTCGATCACCGAGAAGTGCACGAAGATGTCCTGTCCTTCAGGGCCGACAATGAAGCCGAAGCCCTTTCGGGCATCGAACCACTTGACGACGCCTTCTATGTCGTTGAGTGCCTGCGCATCCGCCATCATCGGGCTCCCGTGGGATCAAGGCCAAGCAGGCCGGGAATCAAGCCAACTCACCCCTTCTTGGGGCACGGAGGCTGCTGCTGTTGCGGGGACGAAACCGCCCGAGCATTGTGAACCCTGAATCGCGGAGGTGCAAGCACAACCGATTCTTCAAGGACTATTCCCGTAAAAATGAACACGGGGGACGGCGGAATTCGCCGTCCCCCGCAGGACTGTATCCCTTTTGGGCGCCTCGAAGTCGAAGAGACTCGACCTCAAGGCGCTGACTTCAGTTCTTGCCAGCGGTCGCCTCTGGCGCGGGCAGCATTGCCTTGCGCGAGAGCTTGATGCGGCCGTTGTCGTCGATGTTGATGACCTTGACGGTCACGACATCGCCGACCTTGACCTGCTCGGTCACGTTCTTGACATACCCGTGCGCGAGTTCGCTGACATGGACCATGCCGTCCGTGCCCGGGGCGAGCTCGACGAAGCAGCCGAAGTCCTTGATGGCGACGACCTTGCCGGTGTAGACGGCGCCGATCTTGATCTCGGCGCCGAGCGCCTCGACCGCAGCGCGGGCCTGGGCAGACTTCGCGGCGTCCGAGCAGGCGATGAAGACGGTGCCGTCCTCCTCGACATTGATCGTGGCGCCGGTCATCTCCTGGATGCCGCGGATCGTCTTGCCGCCAGGGCCGATGAGCTTGCCGATCTTCTCCGGGTCGATCTTGACGATCGTGATGCGCGGAGCGAGCGGCGAGATGTCGGCGCGCGGCTTGGCGATGACCTTCTCCATCTCGGCGATGATGTGGAGACGGC
>JBIKTI010000381.1:0-3192 GCA_044348205.1 Phycisphaerales bacterium
TGCCTGCTCGACCATGAAGACCTCCGCCATCGGAAGCTCGGGCTGGTTGAGTTCCCGCATCTCGAAGCCGAGGTGGTAGCCCCGCTTCTCCACCGAATCCTCGGACTGCCGCGCCCGGCGCTCTGCCTCGACGAGCAGAGCATAGGCGCCGCGGAAGGCGTCGCGCACCGCGCAGGCGTCATCCACCGTCAGCACGACGGAGGTGACGCCGTGGATCGAGACCCTGCCCTTCTCGTTCGAGCGCCGAATCGAGTCGCAGCCATCGATCACGCCTCTGCTGTACTCGCGCATGCCGTGCTCGACCTCGCGCATCAGCTCGCGGTCGACCTCGGCCGACTTGTCGAACGAGATGACGAGCCGCTCCATCGCCGCCTGGTAGCGGATCTGCTTCGTCCTCGCGTTCATGCGCTGCTTCGCGACGAGGCCGACCGCCTCGAGACGGTCGAGCGCCTCCTGCGTCTCCGCAAGCGACGAGCGCGACTCGAGCGCCAGCTGGGCGACGGCATGACCTCGCCGGCTGCGACGAAGAATCTCCCAGCGCTGCATCGTGCGGATATCCCGAAGCACATTCACAAGGCCTGGCGCTGAGATCGAGAGCGATTGGGACTTCATGGCGAATCCGATTGGTTTCGTGGAGCTTGCTGTACGCGGCCGACCGGCACCACGACTGTGCCGCGATTCATGCCGTGCAAGCCACCTCACTCCAAACCATGGCGGCGCCCGCGCACATTCCAAATCCAGAACTGAAACGGAGAATGGGAACGGGTGGACCTGCGCAGGCTGTCCGATGTGCGCACGGGGACGCGAATCCACGCACGCTTCATGCAGCGCACTCGATCTCTGGCTCCTGCGTCGTCGCGACCCGTCCCCGATCGAGGCACGCCTCGATCGCAGCGCGAGGCCTCATGGCGCCGGAAACGAGCGGCTTGCTCCGACGCGACCGAAAACGCTCGGCGGTCGCGTTGCGTGATGGAATGGCTGTGCCGTGAGCAAGGCACACGAGCGCACGAGATTCGCTGAATCGCGCGAGACGCGTTGGAACACTGAGCAATCCGGGCTCACGCTTACGCTGTAGCCCTCGGAAGCGGCTTTCGGATGTCGAAAGTCGATCCAGCTCTCTCCCTCACTGCCCGCGAGTCGCGCGCGGCCTGGAAACCCCAGCGCCGTGGACGCCTCACCCAACCAAGTCGGAGCCGCCCGGAACAGCGCGCTTCGGA
This sequence comes from Phycisphaerales bacterium, assembly GCA_044348205.1. Taxonomy (GTDB): domain Bacteria; phylum Planctomycetota; class Phycisphaerae; order Phycisphaerales; family SM1A02; genus QWPT01. The sequence goes on from JBIKTI010000381.1 coordinate 1,218, forward strand.
GATAAGAAAAAGGAACAACACATGAAGAACGCAACCCTCGTCGCCCTCACGCTCGGTCTCGCAACCTCCGCCCACGGTGAACTCATCGCCGGCTGGAACCTCGCCCTCTGCCCGAACGGCGCGCAGACCTACGACGCGACCGCTGCGGCGGGTGGCGTGACCGGCATGACCATGACGCGCGGCGCAGGCCTCGGCGTGGCCTTCGCGACCCAAAGCAACTTCAATGCCACGGGCTGGAACCAGGAGGCCACCGACTACCTGAGCTTCGGCTTCACCGTCGCGAACGGCTCCTCGGTCAACCTCTCCTCGCTGCAGATCGGAACGCGCTCGGAAGGCGGCGCCCCTGGAGTCCTCGCGCTCCGCTCGAGCGTCGACGGCTTCGGTTCGGACCTCTTCACCTTCAACCAGGCCGCGACCGACGGCGGCGTGTGGGGCCCGGGCGCCGGCTTCATCTTCAGCGTCATCGACCTCAGCGCGCTCACGAACCTCACTGGCACCGTCGAGTTCCGCATCTACCAGGTCGGCAACACCGCCGCGAACGGCGGCACGCCGGAAGCGAACCGCCACTTCCGCCTCACCAACTACTTCCTCGGCGGCGTCGACCAGGGCGACATGAGCTTCTCCGGCTCGGTCGTCCCGGCCCCCGGTGCGCTCGCCCTCCTCGGCCTCGGTGGACTCGTCGGCGGCCGTCGTCGCCGCTGAACGCGGGCCCCAAGCAGTCCTCGTTGCAGCATCGCACCCACGCCAGGCGCGCGGCACGACCGCGCGCCTGGCCATTTTTGGCGAAACCCGTGCACGGCACGCGCCGTTCGCAGGCTGCGCGCAGGGCGTCCGCCCCGCCGCCCGTTTGCGAGTCCCATCTCTCGATCTCCGCGGGCGAGGCCCGACGGCAAAATCTTGAGGACTCCTTCCGAGGGGTCGCCCTGCCAATCCTGTCTTGAGTTGGGCGTCGCTCCGTTGGGCGCCCGTGGTGCATTCGCGCCACGAGGTCTCCACAGGCATTCGCGTCAAAGGACGGCTAGAGAGATGAACGACAAGAGCCCCGCCCTCCGTTGGCACCGTCGGCTGCGCCTCGCCTCGATCGCAGCCGTGTTCGCTCCGTGCCACGCGCGATCGACCTCCTTCTCCGGACTGCTCGCGCTTGCGTTCGCGGCTCCCGCGTTTGCCGGGGGCGATCTCTCGCCCGTCTCGGTGACCTCGCCCACGACGGCGAACGAAGGCGCCACGGTCAACGTGAACTGGACCGTCACCAACTCCGGCGACGCGACCATCAGCGGGACCTGGACCGACAAGATCCTCCTCTCGCCCGATGCGACCGCGGGCGACGACCTCCTCATCGCGAACGTCAACATCTCGGCGACGCTTGCCCCGGGCGAAAGCTACAGCCGCACGCAGAGCGTCGTCCTGCCGCAGGGATCGGTCGGCGTCCAGCGATTCGTCGTGCAGGCCGACACCGCGAACGTCGTCGCCGAGGACAACGAGACCAACAACACGCGCGTCGACCCGACCGGCACGACGGTCGCGCCCGCGTTCCCCGATCTCGTGGTGACGAATCTCAGCGTTCCTGCGAGCGCGAACTCCGGCGACTCGATCACGATCAGCTACAGCATCCAGAATCAGGGCACCGTGGCGGGCGGCGGACGCTTCGACCAGTTCATCGTCTCGGTCGACGGCACGCCCGGCAACTCGGACGACCGCGACATACGCAGCTGGGTCTGGCAGAGCGGCACCATCGCTCCCGGCGAGACGCGCAACTACTCGACCACCTTCCGCATCCCGTCCTACACGGCCTCGTCCGTGCGGATGGGCGTCCGCGTCGATGCGGGCAACAACATCAACGAAGGCCCGTCGGGAGAGGCGAACAACGCGATACTCGGCAGCCTGATGGCCGTCGCCCCCGCCGACATCTCGATCGCGGTGGCCACGCCCGCGAACGGATTCCCGTCGGGGCCCTTCTCCCTCACCTACACCTACT
>JBIKTI010000382.1:0-3189 GCA_044348205.1 Phycisphaerales bacterium
GAGCTCTTCGCGACCGAATCGATCGACGACGAGTTTCTTCGTCTCGGCGGTCTGCACGATGAGGTCGAGGATCGAGTCGACGAACGCCTTCACGCAGCGGTCGAGCGTCGCATGCGGCTCGAGCAAGATCGCGGCCTTTGCGCCGCCCTCGGGGATGTCCTTGTTCTTCAGCTGCTGCGCCCACGAGAGGCCGTAGACCTCGTCGAAGAGGCGCTCGCTCTCGCGGACATGCTGCGCGGGGCTCTGCGTGCGGATGACGCGCAGGCCACCGCGCGCGATGTCCTGGAAGCGGTTGTGGAAGCCGTCGAACTCGCGGCCGTGGACGAAGAAGGTCGCGTAGGGGAGCTCGGGCCGCTCGGGGTTCGAGAGGTACGAGGGATCGATGCGCAGGCACAACGCGAAGCGGTCGGGGAGGTAGTAGTTGGTGCGCAGGGTCGCCGCGACGCCCTCGAGCATCTGGGCAAGCACCGTTCGGTGCATCTCGTTGGGCTGCCGTGCGATCTCGGCCTCGACCTTGGCGCGCTCGGACGCGAACTCCGCGTCGGAGAGCGGGCGCTCGGGGTTGAAGCGTGCGAGGAGGAGCGCGACGACCTTCATGGAGACGGCGAGCGACTCCTCGGCGAGCGACTGGATGCGCTCGCGCGTCCACAGGAAGCGGTTCTTCGGCGACAGGACCTGGTGCGAGAGGTTGCAGAGCGCGACGAGCGTCTCGGCGTGGTCGATCTCGAGCGCGTCGTGGCGGCTCACGAGGGCGAGCGCCTTGTCGTCGACCCACTTGATGCGGCGCAGATCGCGCTGGACGCCCTTCCAGGCGGTGCTCTCGGCGCCGACGGCCTTGCCGTCCGCGCCCTGCACGACAAAGCCGACGAAGGTCACCGAGCCGCCCTTGCCGTCGCGCACGATGTCGAGGTGCGCGCGGTGGATCGAGACCTCATGCCGCGCGAGGATCGTGGCGGTGCGCTCGAGCATGGTGCGGGTGCGCGCGTTCTCGACGACGACCACGATGCGGCTCATGGTCGGGTGCGACTCGCGCTCGAGCTCGATGATCGCGCCATCGGTTCCGCTGACCCTGCTGTAGAGCCGCCAGTGCGCCGCGATGCGAAGCGGCGTGCAGGTGAGGACATACTCCGCCGAGCAGCCCGCGAAGTAGGCGGAGATCTGGTCGGGCGTCCACTCGAGGCCGTTCTCCTTCGCATAGCGGATCGTGTCGGCGAGCTTGGTGGCCTGCCGCGGGTCACGGCTGTCGAAGGGCTCGGGGTCGCCGAAGACGAAGGTGTCGAGGACGAGCGTGCCGTCGAAGCTCGAGTGGATCTTGGCCGCGCGCAGCGAACGGTCGAGCGGCAGCTGCGCCACGAGCTCCGCGAGGATGCCCGGGTAGTTGTCGCTGCGGACGAGGGTGAGCTGCCTCCCGTCCTCGCTCTTGAGCGTGAGGTCGACGGGCCGTCCAGACGCCTTCGCTGCGATGATCGCGCGCAGGTGCGCCAACTGCGTCGCCCGGTCGGTGTCCTGGAAGTAGCTCGGCGGCATCTGCGACACGAACCACGGCACGACGCCCTCGGCCGTCTCCCGAAACCCGCCCGCGAGTTCCTCGATCAGCGCGGGCGCCTCGTGGCTTGCTGGTGCGGGAGCGCTCTGGTTGGCGGCGGGGTGGGACGCGGAGGACGCGGTCGACATGTCGGGAGCCTCTCGGGAGATCTCTACAATGGGGGCTTCGCAGGATACCTCGCCCGTCTTCTCGACGGCCGCGAGGGAAGGGCACCCATGCAGGCAGTGGTCATCGGCAACTTCGACGGCGTTCATTGCGGACACCGTCATCTCTTCGAGACGGCGCGTCGGGTGTCGCCCGAGGCGTCCTTGATCGCCGTGACCTTCGAGCCGCTCCCCGCGGCGGTGCTTCGCCCTGAGATCCCGATGGGGCGCCTGACCCCGAGGGCCGAGCGGGAGGAGCTCCTCCGCGCCGCGTGCGGAGTCGATCGCATCGTGGAGCTGGAGCCGACCGATGCAGTTCTCGGACTGTCTCCAGAGGCGTTCATCGCCCGTCTGCGCGAAGACCTGCCCTTCGAGCTCGTGGTCGAGGGGCCCGACTTTCGCTTCGGAAAGGCGCGCAGCGGCGATCTCGGAACGCTTCGAGCGCTCGGCTCGCGCCTCGGCTTCGGCGTGGTCGAGGCCACTCCGTGCGTCGTCACGCTTCGGGACGGCACGGAGACCGAGGCGCGCAGCTCGGTGGCGAGGCGACTCCTCGCCGAAGGGCGCGTCGCCGATGCCGCGATCGTCTTCGGCCGCGCCTACAGCCTCACCTGCCCGACTGTGCGCGGCGACCAGCGTGGCCGCACGATCGGCTGGCCCACGATGAACATCGACGCGCGCGGCCGCATCCTGCCTGCGGACGGCGTCTATGCGGGGCGCGCCGCGCTGCCCGACGGAACGCGCGCAATCGCCGCGATCTCGATCGGCACCAAGCCGACCTTCGGCGAGAGCCCGCGCACCTGCGAGGCCACGCTCCTCGGGCCAGACGGCGCCGCGCTTCCGCTCGCCCCCGACCTCTACGGGCTGTCACTGCGCCTCGAGTTCCTCTCGTTCATCAGGCCGCAGGCGCGGTTCGACGGCCTCGCGGCGCTTCTCGCGCAGATGGAGCAGGACCGCGCCGCGATTCTGGCGGCGGCGGGGGGCGACGCGGTCGTAGAGCCGCCATCGACGGCGGTTCGCTAGGATTGCCCCTTCGCCTCGAACAGGGGCAGCACCATGGCCTACGCAACCAACACGACCATCGCGGCCCTCGCCGAACGGATCCGCTCGGCGAAGCGCGTCCTCGTGACCACCCATCAGAAGCCGGACGGCGACGCGATGGGCTCCGTGCTCGCGGTGGTCCGCGCCGCGCGCGCTGTCGGCGTCGCTGCGGAGGGGTGGCTCGTCGGGCCTTGCGAGGGGAACCTCCTCTCGTTCGCGGGCGACGACCCCGTGGTCCTCGTCGAGCCGCGCAACCCGACCATGCCGCACGGCGCGTTCGACCTCGCCGTCGTCGTCGACACGGGCGCGTGGGCGCAGCTTGAGATCCTTGCGCCGTGGCTTCGCGTCATGGCGCCCAATGTCGTCGGCCTCGACCACCATGCGCGCGGCGACGAGGTCGCCTCCGAGCGCGTCGTCGAGGTCCGGCGCGGCTCGTGCACGGCGCTTCTCGTCGACCTCGTC
>JBIKTI010000056.1:0-9558 GCA_044348205.1 Phycisphaerales bacterium
TCGGAAAGCCGTTCGAGACGGTGATGTTCTTCACCTCACGCGTTTGGCTCACGGTGACGCCGTAGCTGAACGGAATGCCGAACTCGATCGCGGTGGAATTGACGGGCGCCTGCCTGCACCAGTTCAGAGCGTCCTGAAACGAGCCTCCGAGCGGTGCCTTCCAGGTCGAGCGCACTGGGACGGGCGGCGGGCTCGGCAACGGCTCGCATTCGTCGAGCCCACCGCTACCGTCGCAGTCGAGAAGCGCGTTGGCCGCGATCTCCGTCAGGTCGGAGACGCTGTTTCCATTGCAATCCGAGAACATCTCGTAGACCAGGATGTCTCCAGAACCTGCCTGGATTGCAAGCGATGACCCGTGCAGCGAGATGAATTCGCCGCTGATGATCCCCTCTGCGGCGCCTGAGCGGACGGGAATCTGGATAGGGTTGCCCGACGGTCCGCTCATCTCTCCTCGAAGTTGATACGCGCCGCCACCCGCATTCCAGTCGTAGACATAGATGCGATTATCCGCAGTCGCGGTGACCACTCGGCCCGCGTGTGCGGTGAAGTCAGCGCCCCAGTTCGGGGCGCCGGGGTTCGGGATCGTTGCGATAGAACCGAACTCCACTCGGATGCCTCCGCTCGGCGGGGAGTTATGCAGAATTCGATCCCCATCCTGCCGCATCCGAATGCGCTGACTTCCCTGGGGATTCTGATAGGTCACGGAGCTTGTCTGCTGCAACACTCCCGTACCCGAAAAACCGCCGATGCCGAAGTAATTGGCGCCGATAGTGCTTGAGCAGCCTCCAGGAAGAAATGTCGTTACCCATGTTCGCGGTCGGGGCGGCTTGGCGATCAGAACGTCGTTTCCAAGCAAGAAGATCCCTTGCGGGCACGAACTGCCTCCCGGGAACGCTTCTCCGCCCACGGAAACCCAGCCATTGTCTCTCCGCGCGAATCCTTCGTATGAACCCCAGTTGTTCGGATTGCCTTGGTACATCCACGAGGGCCCGCCGACGATCAGATTGTCGCCTTCGATGTCGACCGCGTAGCCGAAACGGCGCCCAATCGACGCCAACGCCGGGGTCCCTGAAAGATCACCACCGAGGTCGAGTTCCCACTGCCCGCCGTTCAACACGAAGATGCGCACGCGCTCCCCGCAGTGCATCTCGAAGTACTCGTCCGCGTCTCCCTCGCAAGGCTCGGGCGGAGGGCCGAATCCATCGAATCGAGGATCGCCTGCAGCGAATCTCGTTCCTGTCGAGTCGAAGCGAATCGTGCTGGCGCAAAGGCCATACGAGGCGGCAGGCTCCCAAACGGGGCCCGTGAGCGTCTGGTGAAGCTGCCAGACTCCATTGATTCGGCGCCAGATCTCGATGCGGCTCGCTCCATTCGCAGGATCAAATCGGCCCGCACAGGAGATCGCCATCCACTCGCCGTGAATCGCAATGGCTTTGTTCGTGCAGGGCCAAGTGCCCTGTGGAATCACCTGCCGCAGTACAGGCATGGCCTCCTGCGCGTACGACGAAGATGCTGCAGCGAACACCGAGAACAATGCGACCGTGAAGGTGCTGGGCTTCATCGAACGTACTCCTGAACTCACCAAATCCGATCGATCAGTTTGGTCCCGCATCCACCTGCGCGAACTGTCTTGCGAAATGCTCGCGCAACGCCGCGCCCTTGATGTCCTGCACCGCTGCCAGCGCATCGGCGAAGCCTGCGAGACCGGTCGTTGCGATCTGCGCCTGCTCGCACAGCCGCTGCACGGCGATCGCGCAGGCGGCGAGCTGCCGCGAGTCGTTCGCGCGTGCTGCGAGCGCGAGCGCCTTCTCGGCGGATTCGCGTGCGGAAGCGGTATCGCCCTCCGATGCACGAAGCCGCAGCGTCGCGGCCTCGATCAGCCACAGCGGCAGGCCGCGGCTCGGCTCGATTCCCTGCGACAGGTCCTTGCGCAGCGTGCGTGCCCGTTCGCCGAGCGCCGCGACATCGTCTGATGCAAGCAGCGCCGCGAGCCGAAGCAACTGGAAGCGCACCGCGGACAGCCCTGCCCGCGCTGTCAACGTCTCGGGGCGGTCATCCTTCAGCCCTCGCGCGATCAGGGCGAGCCGCTCCTCGAACGCCTGCGCGGAGGCGAGCGCGTCCGCGGACTTTCCCGCGCTGAGGAGTGCGTCGAGATGATCGCCCGCGATCTCGAAGCCGCTTGCGATGGTCGCCTGCGAACCGTTGTTGCGGGCGATGGCGGTGTCGATCGCTTCGAGCGCGGATTGCAGCGACGCGGAGGCATCGGCGAACCGGGCCCGCGCCGACAGAACGGCGGCCGAATCCTGGAGCGCCAGCGCGAGATCCCACTCGGCTTCACGCGCGGGCTTTTCGACGCCCGCGCGCTTTCGGGCGGTGGCCAGCATCGCGGCCGCATCGGCGTCGGCGCCGTCGATGTCGCCGAGGTCAAGTTTGGCAAGAGCTCGCCAATGCCGCGCCAGCATCGCGTCGCGTTCGTAGCGGTCCTTGCGCGCGGCATCGCTGCCGCGCGTCTCGTGGGCAAGGATACGCTCGCGCTCCGCGATGATCGCATCGGCCGTGGCCACTGCGGTCGCGAATTCGCCGCGGAACATCTGCGCTTCATACACCCGCTGCCTGACCTTCGAGAGGTGGTAGATCGCGTCTGGCGCCGAGCTCGTCTCCTTCACGACCTCCTTGCGGATCGCGAACGCCCGCTCGTGCAGCGGATGCGCCTCGAGGTCGCGCCCGCCCTTCAACAGGAGATCGGCCTTCACCTCGAGAACGCGCGCTGTCATCTCGCGGATCTCGGTCGCGGTCCAGTCGGTTGCGTCGAGCCCCGCAAGCAGCGCCTCTGCCTCGGCCGTCGCGGCGAGGCCCTTCTCGATCTCGACCTCGCGCTTGCACACCGTGGCGAAGCGAAGAAGCGTGCGGACATACGATCCGACCGCGACCGGCGACGGCTTTCCGCGCGCCTGCATCAGCGCGAGCTGCGCCTTCTCGAGATCGCGCTGCGCACCGATGACGGCCATCGGGTCGCCACCCTCGCGGCTGAAGTCGAGCTCGAGCCAGCCGAGCCCCGACGAGAGCGCGCGATACTTCGCAGCCAGTTCCTCGGCGGTCTCCTCCTGCGCGGCGAGAATCACCTCGCTCTTGTCGGCCTCGGCCTTCGCCCACAGCGCGAAGCCCGTCGCGGCTGCCGCGACGAGTGCCAGCGCTACCACGCCGATCGACACGCGTTGGCGCTGCAGGTGCCGCGCGAAGCGGTAGCCGACGCTGGCCCGGCGCGCCTCGACGGGCAGGTTGTCGATGTGGCGCGCGATGTCGGCGGCAAGCGCGCTTGGCGACTCGTAGCGCTTCGTCGGCTCGCGGCGAAGCGCCATCAGGACGATGTTGTCGAGGTCGCCGCGCAGCCTGCGCGAAAGCCGGTTTGGGCCGCCCTGCGCGGTGGTCGTTCCAGTGATGTTCGTGTCGAACGGGCCGCCCGAGATCTGCGGCGACTTCGCGACCCGCGCGCTCGGCGGCTCGGGGTCCGACTGGAGCGCCGCGCGCACGAACTCCTCGATCTCCTGGATCTTCGGGTTACGCACACGCGTTCCCGTCAGCAGCTCGTAGAGGATCAACCCGAGGTTGTAGACATCGCTGCGCGACGAGAGCGGCTCGCCGCGCAGCTGTTCAGGGCTCGAGTAAAGGTAGGTGAAGAAGCCGCGCGTCTGCGACAGGAGCGTCGTCGCGTCGATCGCGCGGCTGATCTTCGCGATACCGAAGTCGAGGAGCTTGGGCTCCCCCTCGAGCGTCACGAGGATGTTCTGGGGCTTAAGGTCGAGGTGCCAGATCCCGAACTCGTGCGCGTGCTGGACGCCCGCGCAGATCTTCGTGAAGAGCGCAAGGCGCTCGGCGGTCGACAGCTGCTCGCGCTCGCAGTACTTGTCGAGCTGCAGGCCCTCGACGAACTCAAGCGCCATCCACGGGCGGCCATCGTCGAGGACCCCGCTCGCGATGTAGCGCGCGATGTTCGGGTGCGAGAGGTTCGCGAGGATCTTCTTCTCGGCCTCGAATGCGCGCGCCGCCGCGGGCGTGGCGCGGAAGAGCACCTTCACGGCGACACGCTGCTCGACATCGCCCGTCGAGATCGCCTCGTAGACGCGGCCGAAGCCGCCGTGGCCGATCTCGCGGAGAAGGCGGAAGCCTGGGACGACAGGCGCTTCGAACGCGGGCGCCTCGGGTTGGCCGACGCCCGAAGCCCCGACGCCGGAGTAGTCGGCGCGGGAACCGCCCTCGCTGGGGGATGGACGCCCGTCCCAATCGCCCGTTGGCCGATTGGCATCGCCGTCTGCAGGGCTCGCGTCGTCGTCTGTCGCCATGCGTAGTGAGGCGACGGCAACGGCACCGTGCGTCAGAAACCGAGGGGATTGGCGGTGAAATCGGGCTGGATATCGGTCGACGAACGGCTTCGGACGACGCGCTACGGGAGCGCTGGCGCGCGGCGACGAGCTGCAGGGCGCCTCTCCGTGCGCCCGTCCGGGTCGATCCAATGCGGGTCTGGGTCCCGGTCGCCATCGGTCGGCGACACACGGCGCCGTCAGCGCCCTGCTGTTCCACGCCTCGCGGCAGAGCGCTCAAGCGCCCGGAGGGTCGACTCGAGATCCATGGAGGTGCCGGGCACCGTCCGAAGTTCGGCTGCGGCTGCGGCGACCTTCTCACGGGTGTCGAGCCGCCCGAGCAGGATGCCCGTCGCGAGGCGTCCAAGATGGCGCGAGAGGTCTAGGGAACCTTCGTGAAGCGCTTCGCGCTGAGCCCCGCCCGCTTCCTTGTCCTGCGGCTCGGAGAGCCCGCGGTCGACGGCCTCGGCCGTCTCGCGAATGAGCGCCGAGACGGCGGGCTCATGCGATTGCCGCTCGTCGAACTCGCCCAGTGCGAACGCGATCTCCGTCAGCGTCTCGATCCGCTCGCCCGCAGGTCGCCCGCGCGCGAGCGAGAGAAGCGCCTGCATCTGCTCGCGCGCGGCCTCGTGGTCGCCGCGCAGGGAGGCGACCCGCACCCGCAGGATGTCGCGCCGAACGATATACCGAGTCAGCGAGTGCCTCCTAGAGAGGGACTGGCGGACCTCGGGCTGCTCGAGCGCGCGAGAGAACAACGCGATCGACTCCTCGGCGCGCACCGGCTCCCCTGCCGCGATCCACGCACGGGCCTCGGGCGGGCAGATGTCGAGCGCAACATCCACGGCGGTCGAAAGCACTGCGTCGTATGCGCTCCCGGCCTTGGAGGCACCAATCGCTTCAGTGAGCATCGCGGCCACCTCGCGGGCATCGCCGTTCTCGAGGCGCACCGACGCCTCCATCTCGGCGGCCCTGATGAGGAGGCCAGCGCCGAGGCGGTGATTCGGGCTCATGCGAAGAAGCGCCATCCCGTGCGCTCGGGCGCGCGCCGTCGCTGCAAGCATCGCCTCGACATCGCCGGCCGCCCGCTCGGCATACGCGACATACACCGCGGCGGCCGCCGCCGTGTGCAGCGAACGCGCGTCCGCGCCGTGCTTCGCGAGGATCATCTCGCCGATCTCGCCCGAGCGGCGCAACAGCGCGATGATCTGCTCGTGCTCTCCGCGCCTCCACATCGGGTCGTACACGCGCTGGTAGGTCCAGCAGAGGTTGTCGGCAAAGACGCGGACATCGGGGTTCTCGGCGAACAGCTCCTCGTCGAGCGCGAGCTGCCGCGCCTCGAGCGCGGGGTAGGCGTCGGTGCCACGCACGGTGTCGAGCTGATAGGCGAGGGCGATGGACAGCCTCTCCTTCGCGCGCGCCGAAGGGCGGTCTCGGAGCACCTCCTCGCGGATTGCCACGAGCTCCTGCACGAGCTTCACGGTGGCGACCGAGGTGTGGTCGTGATGGGCGAGACGCGGCAGGATCGCCTCCTCGAGCGCGCTCGCCCGCATCTCGAGCGCCTCTATCGTCCTCCCGCCGAGCTCGAGGGCCGCGATGCTCGCGTCGAGCGCCTGCTCGACGAGTGCGGCATGCTCGTCGGCGCGGCCCGCGTCGTTGCGCATGGCCTGCGCCGAATCGACGGCGGCGCCCGCCTGCACACGGAGCTCGGCGAGCCGCGCCCGCGTCGGCGCCGTCGCGATCCACGGCGCACCCACGCCGATCGCGAGGAGCGCGCTGAGCGCCCCAGCCACCTTCCAGCGCCGCGCGATGGCACGCCGCGCGCGCTCCCACGGGCTGCGCTGCCGCGCCGAGACCTCGCGCCCTGCAAGAAACGCCTGCAGATCCTGCCCCAAGGCCGCCACCGAGTCGTAGCGATGCGCAGGATCAGAGGCGCAGGACTTCGCCAGAATCGCGTCGAGATCCGCGGGAGCGTTCTCCACAATCGACGACAGTGGAGGAACGGGCCGCTCGAGCAGGTCGCGCACCGTTCCCGCGAGATCACCCTCGCGCGCCGTGCGCGGCGGGCGGCCCGAGAGAAGCTCGAACAGCACGAGCCCAAGCCCGAACACGTCGGTTCGGACATCGAGCACGGCCCCGCCTGGCTTCAGCGCCTCGGGGCTCATCGACAGCAGCGTGCCGACCGACTGCGTGAGCTCGACGAGCGCGGCGCGCTCGGCGAGCGCTCCGCCGAAGGCCCGTGCGATCCCGAAGTCGATCACCTTGGCGTACGGCGCCCCCTCGAGCTCCTGGATCAGGATGTTCGCGGGCTTGAGGTCGCAATGCAGCACGCCGCGTGCATGCGCATACCGCATCGCCTCGACGACCTGCAGGAAGGCGGCGATGCGCGCGTCGCACCCCGTGCGGTCGCGTGCATGCCGCGCCGCGCACCATTCGGTGATCGCGCCGTCGCGCACGCGCTCCATCACGATGTAGGGTCGATTGCGATCGTCGATGCCGAAGTCGTAGATCCGCGCGATGTTCGGATGCTCGAGCGCCGCGAGGATCTGCCGCTCGAGCTCGACCCGCGCCGCGATCTCGGGGTCGGACGCGTCCTCGAAGAGAAGCTTGAGCGCGACCTCGCGCTGGATCGGCCGCTCCTGCTCGGCAAGAAGCACCGCCGAGCGTTCAGTCCGCGAGAGCACCCGCAGGACGGCGTAGGAGCCGATGCGCGTCGGGATGCCGCGATCGACGGGCTGAGAACGACTTCTCGCGACCTCCTCGATCGCCCGCTCGATCTCGCCGCTCGGGCCGCAGAGCGCGCGCTCCATGGCGAGGCCGCGCTCGTAGGCCGCGAGAAGCAGCTCAAGCTCCGCCCGCATCGACGCAGGCAGATCCCGCGAGGCAAGCACGCGCCGAGGCTGCTCGGGATCCCGTTCGACAGCGTCCGCGAACGCCTCGCGGGCCCCTCGACTTGCTGCGATCTCAAGCGAACCGCTCATGATCGGTAAGGCGACGGAATCGCCCCGATGCGTCGCAATCGGCGCGGTGGCCGCATCGAGACCCGCGCCGAACGACCCGCCCCTCACGGCTCGAACCAGCCCGCGGCGCCTGGGCGGCTTCCGAGCCAGACCTGCGCAAAGGCGAGCTCGCGGCGGATCGAGGGTTCAGAGGTGCCCATCTGCACGGCGATCTGCCGCAGCGAGAGGCCTCCATAGAAGCGCAACGCGACGATCTCCGCCTGCCTCGGCGAGGCATCCGCGAGTTCGCGCAGCAGCGCGTGCGCCGCGACGATGCGCTCCGCCGACTCCTGATCGAGCCGCGCATCGCCTTGCGCGGACTCCTCGGTCAGCTCCATGCGCGCGCGGCCTCCTCCCCTGCGGATGCGCAGACGCCTCCGCGCATGATCGATCAGGACATGCTGCACGGCCACGACGGCATTCGCGATGAACCAGCGGGTCGCGCCGCTCGGGTCGGACGCCTTCACGGGGTCGAGCTCATGAAGACGCATCCACACTTCGTTCGCAAGCGCGGTCGCCTGCAGCGTGTGCTCGAGGCGCTCGGACTGCAGCCGCTGCCCGCAGATCGCCCGCAAGCGGCGGTAGAGCGTGTCAAAACCCACCGCCTCGGGCATGGCGGCGCCGCTGCTCGCGGTTTCCTCAACGGATGCTGGCCGGTCGACGGACGACATTTCAATCTCGCAGCGGCGGACTGCCCTCGGGAGGGTTCAGTAGACAGGCGGCGACGGCGAGATGCAAGCGTGGGCTCCGCTCGCCCGCGCAAATCATCGCCTTGCGCTCGGCGTGGTCGCCCCTTCGGGCCTTCCGCCGGTCGTTGGCGTCGGCCCTGATTCGACCGTCTCGCTACGGACGAGGACGGGCGTCGCCTGCCGCGGCGATTCGATCGGCAATGTGATCGACACGCAGGCGCTCGCGGAATGGCTGCTCCAGAGCCCCGGCCGCAGCCGCGATGCTCGATGTGCACGAGCCCGAACCGTTCGGCGACGACTACCCGCTGATCGATGTCCCGAACGCATACCTCGCCCCGCACCTTGCGAGCCGCACGATGACCGCCATGGACAACATGAGCTGGGTCGTGAAGGACATCGCCGCCGTGCTCGGCGGGCGCGCGCCGCGGTTTCCGGCGTGGTGAGGGTCAGTTGGGGAAAGCGCTCCGGCGTGCGGCGTCTTCGCCGCGCCCCGCGCGCCGCCGCTACTTCCGCTTCCCGAGCACCCCGTTCGCGCCGAGTTCCTCGGCGATCCGCAGCAGCTGGTTGTACTTCGCGTTGCGGTCCGACCGGCACGGGGCGCCCGTCTTGATCTGGCCGCAGTTCGTGGCGACGGCGATGTCGGCGATGGTCGAATCCTCGGTCTCGCCCGAGCGGTGCGAGAGGATCGCGCGGTAGCCCGAGCGGTGCGCGAGGTTCACCGCGGCGAAGGTCTCGCTGAGCGTGCCGATCTGGTTCACCTTCACGAGGATCGCGTTGCCGCAGCCTTGGTCGATCCCCTTCTGGAGGAACTTCGAGTTCGTCACGAAGAGGTCGTCGCCGACGAGCTGGATCTTGCCGCCGAGCCGGTCGGTCAGCTTCTTCCAGCCAGACCAGTCGTCTTCGGCGAGGCCGTCCTCGATCGAGACAATCGGGAACTTCGCGCACCAGCTTGCCCACATGTCGATGATCTCGTCGCTCGAGGCGATGCGGTCGGGGTTCGACTTGAAGAAGCAGTAGCCCTGCTTCCCCTTCGCCTTCGCCTCGTTCGAGAGCTCGCTCATCGCGGGGTCGAGCGCGATGAAGATCTGCTCGCCCAGCTTGTAGCCCGCCTTCTCGACCGCGAGCGCGAGGAGTTCAAGCGCCTCCTCGTTCGACTTGAGGTTCGGTGCGAAGCCGCCTTCATCGCCGACCGCGGTGGAGAGGTGCTTGTCATGCAGAACCTTCTTGAGCGCGTGGTAGCACTCGACACCCGCGCGCAGGGACTCTTCGAAATCGAAGAACCCCCCATTCTTGATCATGGGCTGGAGCATGAACTCCTGCATGTCGACATTGCTGTCGGCGTGCTTGCCGCCGTTGAGCACATTCAGCATCGGAACGGGCAGCGTCTTCGCCGCCACGCCGCCGAGGTAGCGGTAGAGCGGCTGGCGCGTCGCCGCAGCGGCCGCGTGCGCGACCGCCATCGACACCGCGAGCGTGGCGTTCGCGCCAAGGCGCGACTTGTTCTCGGTGCCGTCG